>JBDHGR010000735.1:0-2030 GCA_039589815.1 Gemmatimonadota bacterium
CTCAGAAGAAGCTTCGGGCCTGTCGCCATGGTCGGAGATGGGGTGAATGATGCCCCGGCGTTGGCCACGTCTGACGTGGGAATCGCACTGGGGGCTGCAGGGACCGACGTTGCGTTGGAAACCGCGGATGTGGTGGTGATGGGGGATGACCTGGCTGGGATTCCCTACGCCCGATCCTTGAGCGTACGGGCCAGGAGAATCGTGGTCCAGAACCTCCTTTTTTCTTCAGGGGTCATCATCGTCCTCGTGGTATTGGCCCTACTCGGATCCATCAGCCTTCCTGCCGGCGTGGTGGGACACGAAGGCAGCACCATCGTGGTGATCCTGAACGGACTACGCCTCCTCAGAGGCAAGAAGCGGGGCCAAATCCCGGGAACCCAGGATGGTCCGGAACGCCAGAGCGGTACTTTCGGCGAGGGCCGCGACGGCTGAGTGCCCAGCCTGGAGAGCCGTGGGAGGGATGTAGAGCTTGAACCGGAATTCGGTGTCCGAGTCAGCCGGGTCACCTTCGAGCTTCGGAAGGCGGTACCTTAGTGTGAGGGGAGTATGGTACCCTTCTGGGAGGACCCTCCGGGCCACAAAGGAAAGCTGAGATAACACCTTCTCAGGGTTCCTCACCCTGGATAGCTCGGGACCGTCGATGACCAGGGCCAGATTCCCCTTAAGTCCGCGACTGGTCTCATCCAGGAACACATCGATACTGACCCAATCCGGCACCCCGCCGGAATGAAAGAACAGGTAGGCGCTTCGGGAGGAATCCCCAGCCCACCGGCCCTCGAACTCATAGCTGGTGGTCTTCTGAAGGCCGGATAGCTCCCACCCATCTCCCTCCAATCCCTCCCGAACCGCCTCCAGGAGCGGTTCCAGGGTTAGAATCGGGTCAGTTCCAGTCATAGCTATTAAGAATCAATATTGACAAGCCTCCGGCCTCGGATAGCTTTGGAGGCGAATAAACCAACCCCAAAAAGCCTGTTCGGAGCCCATTTTTGTCCATGGAGACTTCACCCGAAGCCGCAAGAACCCGCCTTCGAAGGGCCCTCGAGGAAACGGGTCACCGATTCACAGAGCAGCGTGCAGCAGTGTACCTGTTTCTCTCCAACGCCACCAGCCACCCTAACGCCGATGAGGTCTTTCAGAACGTGAGGGCGGAGGTGCCTGGCATCTCCCTGGCTACGGTCTATAAGAGCCTCGAGACTTTGGTGAAATGTGGATTGGCAACCAAGCTCACCTACAGTGACGGGTCGGCCCGATACGACGCTCGAATGGACCCTCACCATCACGCCCGATGTGTTTCCTGTGGCCGGGTCATGGACATCCCCGGTCACCTTCGGGAAGAGAATCTTCTGGGCCTGACCAGAGGATTGGACGGATTCTCAGTCCTGGGCTATCGTTTGGAGATGACGGGGTTCTGTGGAGCCTGCAGTCCCCACCGGACCGTACAGGAAGCCGCAGGCCCGATGAATTGATCGTGGTCCCGGCGCCGCTCTGATTCCCCAGGAGCCGATCCCCCAGCCATGGCAAGCGGAAACAAACGACTCCTTGCACTCTCCGTCTTTCTTGTCGGTACCGTCTCCATGGCCCCGGCACGGATGGAACCGACCCCGAAAGCCGTTCGGATATCCGAGGCTACCGCCACCCTCAGCCCCGCCGTGACGGCCGCCGAGGTCCACCCCGAAATCCAGGAGCTACAGAGGGACCTGGAGGCCATCCTGACCTCCACGGGAAACCGTGGTGGCCGCTGGGCGGTCCTGGCAGTTTCCCTCGACCGGCACGACACCCTTCTGGCCATGAATCCCCACCAACTAATGGTCCCGGCGTCGAACATGAAGGTCCTCTCCACCGCCGCCGCCTTCCACTATCTCGGACCGGATTTCCAGTACCGAACCTTCCTTTTGGCCGACGGACCCGTGTCTGGGGGCGTGCTCCAGGGAGATCTGGTCCTTTACGGAACTGGTGACCCGAGCCTTTCGGAGCGGTTTTCCCCCACGGAAACGGCCCCCCTCGACAGCTTGGCAGATCGGGTCCTGGCG
>JBDHGR010000736.1:0-2024 GCA_039589815.1 Gemmatimonadota bacterium
CGAAAGACCGGGGCGGGAGGTTTCAAAGGACGGCCGATCGCTGGAGACCGGGCCTTTTCGGAAAGTGGCTCCAAAACCGTCTCAACGGGTGCGAATTGAAAGCCTATGCCCTAGCTTCCTTTCTCTCATCTGAATCCGACGGGAGGACGGGGAAGAGCCCCAACCCGAGCGATTGAAAGGCATATAGAGGAGACCTCAGCGTGGTCACCCACGAACCACATAAAATCAAGACCGTCCGACTCCTCTCTTTTCCCTCTCTCCAGGAGAGGAAAAAGAACCTGGCCGAGGCCCGGTTCAACACGTTCCACCTCACCCCATCCCAGGTGACTTTCGACATGTGCTCCTACGGCACCGGGGCCATGAGCCAGGAGCAGCTTTCGGGTCAATTCCTAGGGGATGAGGCTTACGCCGGCTCCCGGAATTTCGAAACCCTCCAGGATGCGGTGGCGAAGGTGTTCGGGCACACATACCTGTGTCCGACCCACAATATCCTCGGTTCGGTCAAGTTGGTGGTGGAGACGCTGGTTCCAACCGGTTCCGCTGTTGCCACCAACTCCCGGGGCACCATGGACCTTCTGGCCCCAAGGGAGATACGGGCCCCCTACGTCCGGGACTCCGGAGATTCTGCCTTCACGGGAAATGTGGACCTCGAGGCTCTGGAGAAGATGCTCGACGGCCACCAGGTGCCCGTCTTTCTGATCCAGGCGTTCGCAGACGGCCAACACCCTTTCTCCCTGGAGAACCTGGGGAAGGTGCGTGCCGTAGCAGACCATAACGGTATCCGGCTCATGGTGGACGGATCCCGGGTGGCCAAGAACGCCTGGTACATCCAGAAGCACGAGCTGGGGCAGGCCGACCGGTCCATCGCCGAGATCGTAAAGCAGATCTCGAAGACGGCCCATGTCTTCCTTTTCGATGGCGGACGCGACGCGAAGACCAACACCGGCGGACTCATCAGCACCGATAATCCAGCCGACTACGAGAGGTTCATGAACGAGGTCGTGGTCTTCGAAGGGCTCCACACCTACGGCGGCATGGCGGGTCGGACCATGGAGATCCTGGCACGGGGGATCCAGGAGATGGTGGATGAAGCGGAAGTGCATTGGGTAATGAGTCAGAATGAACGATTCACCCAACGTCTCCGGGACGGCGGGATTCCCCTCGAACGGGGGTGTGACGGCGCCTATCTCATGGCTGACGCTTTTCTTCCCCATCTCGAAGAAAACCAACCCGACACTCTGGCTTCGGCACTCTATTTCGTTTCTGGAGTGAGATCCTTGGCTCCCGGTTTGGTGGGCAAGGATGCCCTTCTCCCGGTCCAGATTCCCCGTCTTTCCCTCACCAACGACCAGCTGGATCAGGTAGCAGACGCTCTGATCCAACTGCACTCTCAGGCAGACCGAATCAACGCTCTCCAGACCCTTTCGGACGGGCCCTGGAGGGATCAGATGGCGTACCACTGGCTTTTTCCGGACCTGAAACCCGTCACCTTCGACACGGCTCCGTTCGAAATCCACGCCATCGAAAAAGTGGACTATCTGAACCGGGAAGACCGGGAAAAAGCCGTGCGTGCGGCCGGTTACAACACCTTCCTCCTTCGCTCGGCCGACGTGGCCATCGACCTCCTTACCGACTCCGGAACCACTGCCATGAGCGTGGACCAATGGGCGGCGTATGAGGGAGTCAGGGCCAGCGCGGCCACCAGCGACGAGTACGCCGGGTTCGTGCGGTCCCTTCAGGATACCTTCGGCTACCAATACGTCATCCCCACCCATCAAGGGAGGGCAGCGGAGCACCTCCTCAGTCAGACCCGGATTCGCCCGGGGCAGCTGGTGCCCGGGAACATGTACTTCACCACCACGAAGCTTCATCAGGAGATGGCGGGTGGGGTATTCGCTGATGTCATCGTGGACCAGGCCCACGATCCGGAGAGCGACTTCCCTTGGAAGGGGAATATCGACGTGTCGAAGCTGGACGCCCTGGTCCAGGAGCACGGCGCAGAAGGAATCGCCTACGTTTCTTTC
>JBDHGR010000737.1:0-2020 GCA_039589815.1 Gemmatimonadota bacterium
TGATGGCTTTGGGGGCCGCCGTCTTCTTCCCGGCCACTCTTCTCACCAAACCGGAGGACATGAGTCATTTGATCCGGTACTACCTCCAGACCCGCCCGCTGGGTTGGTGGGGTCCGGTGCACCAGGAGGCCGTCCGCCGTGGGCTTATCGATGAAGGAAAGGCCGCCGTGGGAGATGGAATGGCGGGATCGGCTCGGTCGCGACCCTTGATCAAGCGCACCTGGTCGGCCGCCGAAGCCGAGGAATGGACCCGGGAAGACTGGATCGTCATTGCTCTTTCGCCACTGGTCATGGCTTCCTTCATGATCGGTGTGGCGTCCCTGCTGGTCCTCCGGCCCGGCGGTGTCGCCCTCACCCTGTTCGCCGTGGCTGGGACCCTCGCCATCTACTGGATCATCGATCCGAAGTTGAGAGCGGTCTCGGCGGAATATGAGGGCCGACAAGCGAAGTACCTGGAAGAGTTGGAACGTGGGGTTCGGTGGGAGCAGGCCGGTTCGGCACCCCCGGGATCGGGAGAGGAGGCATAACCATGGACCAAGGACTCGTCACCGTCATCGGTATGAGCATCGCTTACGTCGCCTCCTTCCTGGGGATGGCGTTGGCCTGGTATGGGTGGAAGAAGCGGCATCCGGAGGGAGGGGAATGATGGCCCCCCTTCCCGCCGACCCCCCCATCGGGGGTTTGATCTGGACGGTGGTCATCCCAGCCCTGCTTTTTATCGGTTCCTTCCTGGGGACCTACCTCCTCTACAAGCGGTTCGCCAAGGAGGAGGGGGAATGAGGAGGGCCCGACGGGAGCGATCAGGGAAGGGGTTCGTGAAAGGGGCCGCCAGCACCACAATCACGAATACGTTTCAGCTGAAACGTCAGTGGCCGGACCTGTTGGTGGGTTGCGAGGTGCGGAGTTTTCGGCTGGCCGCCCTGATTCCGGTGGCCCTCTCTGGTACCCTCCTCCAGGCGGCCTTCCTTTCGAGCCACCTCTCCGCCCAGGATCCCCTCTCCACCGTCGTCGTCCTCTCCACCGGAGGAACTATCGCCAGCACCCGATCCTCGGAGGAAGAAGGGTACGAGTCGAACCTCACTGGGGAGCAGCTGATTGCGGCTGTACCGGGCCTGGACCAGGTGGCCATGATCGAAGTCCAGAACGTCGTCAACGTGGGGAGCACGAACATGACACCGGCCCTCTGGTTGGAGGTGTCCCTGCGGGCCAACGCTGCCCTGGAGCGGGCCGAGGTGGCGGGCGTTCTCGTAACCCACGGCACCGACACCATGGAGGAGACCGCCTACTTCCTGGACCTCACGGTCACAAGTGAAAAGCCGGTCATCCTGGTGGGAGCCATGCGGGCTGCCTCCGAATGGGACGCCGATGGGCCCCGGAACCTGTTGAACGCAGCCCGGGTGGCAGTGGCGGAGGAGGCGAGAGGGAAAGGGACATTTGTGGTTTTGAACGGTGAAATCCACGCTGCTCGTGAGGTCACCAAGACCCACTCTCTGGCTGTGGAGACCTTCGGCACGCCGGAGTTCGGCGCGCTTGGAATCGTGGATGCCGACGGCGTCCGGTTCTACCGGGCGCCCCTTCGGCGGCAGTCCATTTCGATAGAAGGGGACGTGGTTCTTCCCACAGTGGATATCATCCCCAACTATGCGGGGGCGGACGGACGCCTGATCCGAGGCCTACTGAAGGAAGGGCCGGTGGACGGCCTGGTGGTGGACGCTTCCGGCGCCGGAAACATCGCCGGTCCTCTTTTCGAGGCGGTGAAGGAAGCCCGGGAGCAAGGGATCGCCGTGGTCATCACCAGCCGAACCCACGCCGGGCGGGTCTTGCCTCTCTATGCCGGGGGTGGGGGAGGGACCACACTCCATGAGATGGGTTGTGTTTTTGCCGACAACCTCTCGGCTCAGAAGGCCAGAGTGCTCTTGATCGCGGCCCTCACCCTCACCGAGGATCCGGAGGAGTTGAGAGATTTCTTTGGCCGGTAGGGTGGGACGGGGTTGGGGCTGGGTGCTTCCCACCACCCCGG
>JBDHGR010000738.1:0-2018 GCA_039589815.1 Gemmatimonadota bacterium
ACGGCCACGCCTCCGTCGTTCACATTCACCAGGTAGTCGGAGTTGGCCGGGTCGATCCAGAGGCCGTGGTGGTCTCCGTGCATTCCCCTCAGAGACCTGAAAGTCTGCCCGCGGTCTTCTGAGACATTCAGGCCGAGACCCATGACGTAGATCTTGTCCTCGTCGTTGGGATCGACCCGCATTTGCCCGAAAACCCAGCCGTAGGTTCCGGACATGCCTTCCATGGTCCGGTTCTCTTCACTGGTGCGGCGCCAGCTTCCACCACCGTTATCTGACCGGAACACGGTCGCCCCCTTGATGGTCGGGCCCCTTGGTCGGCCATAGGCGTCCGTGGCCCCAGCCGGGGCATCACTGGCTGTTTCGTAGTTGTCGATGAACGCATAGATGACCTCGGGGTTGGATCGGGCGATGTCGATACCGATCCGCCCACGGTAGCGGGGCTCCGGGAGGCCATCCGTGACCTCTGTCCAGGTCGCCCCACCATCGGTGGTCTTATGAATCCCGCTCCCGGTGTAGTCGGGTTCGTTCCGGGGGTCGTTCCAACGATCCCTGATGCGTTGCCAGGTCGCTGCATAAAGCGTATTGGGATCGTTGGGGTGCATGACCAGGTCGATGACCCCGGTTTCTTCGTCGATGTAGAGGATCTTGTCCCAGGTCTCCCCTCCATCGGTGGTCTTGTAGAGGCCTCTGTACTCGTCATTGGTCCATTCGCGGCCCGACGCAGCCACATACACGGTATTTGGATCCGTGGGATGAACGATGATCCTGGGAATGGTATACGTCCCCGCCAAACCCATATGGGTCCAGTTCTCTCCGCCATCGGTGGATTTGTAGACTCCGATGCCGGCCATGGAGCTCCGGAAGATGTTGGCCTCGCCGGTCCCAATCCAGACGATGTCCTGGTCCGAGGGAGCTACCGTTACGTCCCCGATGGAGGTGGAAGCCGATTGTTCAAAGACCGGCTCCCAGCTCACCCCTTCGTTTTGGGTGCGCCAGACGCCGCCCGAAGCCCCGGCCACATAGATGGTGTAGCTCTCCCCTTTTGGTGTCACCACCGCAATGTCGGTCATGCGACCGCTCACGTTGGTGGGGCCCACGAACTGCCAGGGAAGGGCCTTGAATGGACTGGCCTCCGCCAGAGCGACGTGAGCCTCGTACATCTGAAGGCGAAGCTCCGGATCTGTGGGAGGGGTCCGCTCCTGGGCTCCCAGAAGTGCCGGAAGAGCAAGGGAGCAGAGAATAGAAAGGAACAGACTTCTCCGGGGGAGGGCCGTGGGTTGCATGGACATCGTCGTTCTCTCCGAATAAGGAAATGACATGGCAAATCTAAAGGGACTCGAAACGTCCCTGGAAAAAGCGGAGCTTCTCGGGTTCGTAAACGAATCGGAGGCCCTTGATGGAGCCCCGGCGCGCCCATACCCGGATCACGGCATCCGCCACCGCTCTCATGTGGTCGTTCGTATAAGCTCGCCGTGGGATGGTGAGCCTCACTAGTTCCAGGGCCGGCCGGTAGTTTTTCCCAGTCTCAGGATTCCTCCCCTTCGACACGTTCCCCCTCTCCATGGTCCGCACGCCCGACTCGATGTAGATCTCTGCCGCCAGGCGTTGAGCGGGGAACTCGTCCTGATCCAGGTGCGAGAGGAACTGCCTGGCATCGAGGAAGATCGCGTGGGTCCCTGGGGGTGTGACGATGGGGATGCCGGCATCCAGAAGAAGCTGTCCGAGGAACTGTGTCTGCTGGACCCTGGCTTTGATGTGACGGTCATCCGTCATCTCCCTCACCCCCAGGGCGATGGCCGCGAGATCCGCCGCGGCCAAACCTCCGTCCACAACATTCCCTTCGGACACCCGCAGCAGTTCCTCGGCTTCCCGGGCCCACTCTGGGTTATCCCTGAAGGCCAGGCACCCGCCAATGTTGATCAGGAAGTCCTTCTTCCCGCTCACCGTACACCCGTCGCCGTAGAGCATCATCTCCCTGACGATGTCCTTCACCGGGACGTCGGAATAGCGGGGATCTT
>JBDHGR010000739.1:0-2015 GCA_039589815.1 Gemmatimonadota bacterium
CTCCCGCAGGAAGATTGGCCACATCTCTCGGTAGAGGGCGTCGATTTCGTCAGGAACGGTGAGCTCTTCGGCCCGGTGGATCAGTCGGACGGCGTCGGGATTGGCGTCCCCGAAGGAGGTGCCTTCTCCGAACAGACCCGAGGTGTAGTCGAACATCTGCATGAAGGCGTAGGTGATGACCGCTTCGTAATCTCCCGCCCGGACCCGCTCCCGAACGACGGGGGGATCCATCTGGAGGATCTCCATGTCGACGCCGATGCGGGCGTACTGGGATTGGAGCCAAACGGCGCCCCGCCTCCACTCCTCCCACACCAGGCAGGTGAAGGCCAGGGCCTGGCCATCTTTGTCCCGGACCCCGTCCCCGTCGGTGTCGACCCACCCCGCCTCCTCCAGGAGCCGGACGGCTTCGACGGGATCGAAGGGGTGGGCCTCGGGGAGGTCGCCCCGCCAGTACTGGTCCACGGTGTAGGGGGCATCCACGACAGGGAGATCCGGGTCCCGGAAGAGGATCTGCTGGAGGGTGGCTCGGTCCGTAGCCAGAGTGAGGGCACGGCGCACACGAACGTCACTGAGGGGCGGATGACGACTGTTCCAGAACAGGGCGAAGACGGCCGCGGTATCGTCCCAGATCTCGTAGTAAATCCGGAACCGGGGATCGTCCCGGAGGATCCCGACGTCCTCTTTCCGGTCCAGGTTCAGGGCGTCGACTTCCCCGGCGAACAACTCGGTGAGGGAGTACGAGCCGAACCGGAGCACCACTTCGTCGATCTTCGGCTTCCCCCGGAAATAATCGGGGTTGGCTTCGAACACCATCCCTGTTTTCGGAACCGTCCGAACGTGACGGAACGGGCCGTTGCCCACGGGATGGGACCAGAACTCCCAGTCGTTGATGTTCGCCGGGTCCAGGTGTCCCAGCAGGTGCTTGGGATAGAAGGTGGCCCAGACGCCCGGGTACCAATACCGGTCCCACTGGGGAAGCTGGGTATGGGTGATGGTGTAGGTGCTGTCGTCGAGGACGGTCACCGACTCGACGCCGTACCCGTTTTCCGACAGCACGTCGGGGTGCTTCCAGAGGTCGTAGGTGAACTTGACGTCGTGGGCGGTGAAGGGGACCCCATCGTGCCAGCGGACGTCGGTCCGGAGGTGGATGGTCCAGGTGCGATAGTCCGGCGTGTGCTCCCAGCCTCGAGCGAGGCGTCCCTCGAGCTGCCCTTCCGCGTTGGGCTGAGCCAGGTTGGAGAACAAGAGGAACTTGCAGGTTCCGTCGGTTGCCGGGGCGAAGCAGTGCTCGTCACCCATCCAATACAGGATGGTGAGACGGTTCCCCGCCGGAGTCCCGAAGGCCGAGGCGCCGGACTCGCTACCCTCCGGTCCACAACTCCAACTGGCGGCTGCGACCAGGGCCGAGGTCAACACCGTGAGCGCGTGGCGGGCCACCAGAGACTTCATCGCCCTCCTCCGCCGGAGTCGGGAGCGTCGTCTTCCCAGTCCTCATCGATCCACATCTCGTCCACATGGGTGGGATCGAACTGGTCGTCGGGACTGTGAAGACGCCGGTGGACCACCAGGATCTCCGAGGAGGGGAAGAGACCCGTGATGAAGAAGTCTTTCCGAGCCAGCGCCCAGTACCGCCGTTGGATGTCGTCCCGATCCGGGTTCTCGGAGTTGACAAGCTCTTCGAACAACTGCCGAAGTTCCGGTTCGCCGTACCCGATGGGCACTGGATCCTCATCCCGTTGGTAGACGTCGGCGATGCCACTGGAGCCCCGGAAGGCCGCATCGAATTCACCGGCGTCGTATCTGCGCCCGGCTGCCTCATCGGCCATGGGCGTGATCTCCATCTGGATCCCCAGCCGCCGGTATTGGTCTTGCACCAGGACCAGGAGATTGGAGGACTGCAGTGGGAGAACGTTGAAGCGGAACGGACGCCCACCCCGATCCATCCAACCGTCGCCGTCGCTGTCCGTCCATCCCGCCTCTGCCAGGAGCCTCCGGGCCCTATCAGGATCGAAGGG
>JBDHGR010000740.1:0-3396 GCA_039589815.1 Gemmatimonadota bacterium
CCCTGTTCTTCTCCACCAAGGGCACGGGGACAGGCCTGGGGCTCTTCATCTCCCATAAGATTGCGCGGGCCCATGGGGGAGACATCGATCTTCATTCAAGAGTGGGCGAAGGGACCAAATTCGTCGTAACTTTACCAAGGATTAAACCCAATGAATCGGGGGACCTCGGTACTCCCATGACGAAGGGGATAACGATCGATGCCTGATGGCGTGAAGACGGTCCTGGTGGTGGACGACGATCCCGACGCCGTGGATTTTTTCGTCACCGTGCTTGAGGACAACGGGTATAAAACGGTCTCGGCAAGGGACGGAAACGAAGCCTTGGACCGGATCCAGGAGGAACTTCCAGATCTGGTTACTCTGGACGTCACGATGCCGGAGAAGTCCGGTGTGGGGGTTTATCGGAAGTTGAAGGAAACCGACGAGTACAAGGACATTCCAGTTATCATCATCACCGGCGTGTCCGACGACTTCAAACATTTCATCTCCAGCCGCCGCAAGATACCTGCCCCGAGGGGGTACCTCAGCAAGCCCATCGAGCCTGAGGAACTGGTTCGGTTGGTGGGTGAGCTGACCGGATAAGGGGGCCTGATCGGCCCTCAGGGTACACGGCGAGATTCGTCCGTCAGATCCAGGACTTTTCTCAAGGCCTCCAGGGGCCTCCGCCTCGTTATGTCCGGATGGCAGTCCTTCCCTGAAAACGCCGGTTCTACCGCGAAAAAAAGGGAGCCTCCACCCTGTTGCGGGAAGGTATGCTCTGCCCCATTCTGCATACCGTTCTATGGGTTCTTTCAGGGTTCCTCTCACCCGCGGTGCCGTGGTTTCTGACGCCACGCCAGCCCCGACCTGACCTGGGTGAGTTACACATACTTCCCGGCGCCATGCGAGAAGGAGCCGAATGCCCCCGAAAGCACTAAAGAAAACCCTTCGAGACCTCCTCCTGCGTGGTGACCTCGAGGCCGTTGGGGATCTGGTCACCGAACGGAAGAGATCCCTGGGGACCCTCATTTCCCTCACCTTCGATTCGGATCTCCAGGTCGTCTGGCGGGCCATCGAGGCTATGGGACTGGCAGTCCAGGCGGTGGCCAAGACGAACAAGCCGTATGCAAAGGAGCACATGAGGCGACTCTATTGGCTCATCACCGAGGAGGCGGGGGCAGTTTTTTGGAGGGCGCCGGAGTGTATGGCGGAGTGCTGCGCCCGACTCCCGAAGCTCTTCAAAAGCCATGTCCCCATTGCCTTCCACTTGCTGGAAACCCTGGAGGAGGAGGATCTGGAGCACTTCCGCCCAGGGGCGATCTGGGCCATCGGTCGCCTCATCGGCGTTTCCCGGGACGACCTTCCCGCGGTGCTCCCGCTCGTGGTGGAGGCCCTTGATCGGCCCGATTCGCAAGCCCGGGGTATGGCAGTCTGGTGTCTAGGAGAGGTGGGGGAGCGGGAGACTCTGGAGAAACGACCCGACCTCCATCGGGATGAGGGAACGGTTCTTCTCTACAGAGACCGCACAGTGGAAGAAACCACAGTGGCGTGCCTCACCCAGGAGGTGTTGGCCCGGAGCTGAGGAGCGTGCGTACCATCCCCTCAACCGTATGCGGTGTCGCCTCGATGGCCGGCTCGTACCCCAGTCCCGTCAAGGTCGCCGAAGTCAGGGGGCTGATGCTTACGATCTTTGCAGATTTGAGCAGCTCTCCATACAGGCGAACCAGAGAACGTGCCGTCGGGGAGCTCGTCACTGTGATCCAGTGGATTTCCCCCGCCTTCAGGGCGTCAGCGACGTCCTGGTTGGGCTCGTCCACGTCGATGGTTCTGTAGACGGGGACCTGATCGACGCCGGCCCCGAGTTCTTCCAACTCCTCGGCCAACACGGGCCGGTCCCCTGTGGCCCGAGCCAGAAGGAACGCGCCGCCGGGAGCATCATCCAGGAGGTTCTGGGCTAGAGCCGAAACGTCGACTTTTTCCGGAGCCAGGTCGGGGTTGAGATGATGAGACCCCATGAGTCCGTCTACCCCGCTGCCACTAGTGAAGACCAACCAATCGTAACGGTCGATCTCAGCCAACGCTGAGTCCGCAGGAGCCCAATCCACCGGTTCGGCGATGCGGATGGCAGCTTGGGTCAAGACCTCGGCTCCCAACACGGACAGCCGGCCACGAAGCTTGGACGCCGTTTGCTTTGATCCAGCTACCAGGACGCTGGTGCCGAACAAGGGTCTCTCTTGGAACCAGGAAAGGGTCGGAGCGTGGTCGACTACCTTCCCGACGACAAAGAGCGAAGGTGGCCTGATGCCCTTCTGGCCGATGACTTCCTCCACCGTCCCCAGCGTGCACTTGACGGTTTGCTGTCGTGCCCGGCTGCACCACTGCACGACGGCCACGGGAGTATCCGGTGGCTTCCCATGTTCCATGAGGGCCCCGCTCCACCGCCCGGCCCACTTCACGCCCATATAGAAGACGAGGGTGCCGGGGAATGCGGCCAGCGCCTGGTAGTCCAGGTGAGATTCGTCCTTGTCATCCCTCTCGTGTCCCGTAACAAGAGCGACGGCCGAGGCGTCTTCATGATGGGTGAGGGGGATTTCGGCGTAGGCAGCGGTGGCCAGACCCGATGTGATCCCCGGGACGATCTCGAAAGTGACGCCGGCGGATCGACAGGCGTCGGCTTCATCAATCCCTCGGGCGAAGATCGAGGCGTCCCCGCCCTTCAGGCGAACCACGTTCCGCCCTTCCAGAGCCGCCTCCACCATCACCGCGCTGATCTCATCGGGGGTCAAGGACCGGCCCTGATCATGCCGACCCAGCCGGACGAGCTCAGCTCCCTCCGACGCATATTCCACCAGCGTGGGGTTTGCCAGGTAGTCATAGAGAACCAGATCGGCTTCCTGTAAGCATTGGACGGCCCGTACCGTGATGAGGCCAGGGTCGCCGGGGCCGGCTCCCACCAAATGAACCGTTCCGGGAGTGGTTTTGTCTGAAGTGGTCATAATCTTTCGAGTAGGTCGGACGGATCCGTTCGCCGTCCGGGTCACCCCGAGGTCGATGTCTCGGCGGTGATGTCAACGATTAAAGACGGGAAGAGGTCGTCCTCTCCCACCGGTGTCAGGAGAGTCAACTCGGCATGCGGGTGGTTCCGGGCCAACTCGGCAACCCGGGGTTTGATGTCTTTGTCCACATGCCCGGCGCTGGCCATGAAGAGGGGGAGCAATCGCAGCTTCGTTTGCCCGGACTGAACTCCTTCGCGCACCACCTCCGAAAGGGTTGGCCCATCGAACTGCATGAAAGCCACCCTTACCTCTTCATCCCGGAGCCGGGCACTTACAGCGTCGGCCAGGGCATGGAGAGACTCCCTCCAGAGGGGGTCCCGACTGCCGTGAGCGACCAGAATCAGCATGGCGTCAATCCTCT
>JBDHGR010000741.1:0-2544 GCA_039589815.1 Gemmatimonadota bacterium
ATTTCGTCACCGTTTGATGGGATCACGCGGAGATTTGGGGAGAGATAGGATGCTGCGGCCTGGCCGGTTTCAGCCAGCTTTGGCTGGCCCGGGGGCTTCCTCTTCACCAGGCGGCCGATCCACCAACCCTTCCCGCACCATCCTCTCGATGGCTTGGCCCAGCTCCTCGTACCCACCGGGTTTTAGCACGAAATCACGGGCTCCAAGAGCAAGAGCTTGATCTCTGACGGCTGGATCGTCGCACCCGGTGAAGACAATGACCGGAATCTCCCGGAGTTCCCTGTGCTCCTTCAGCCATTCCAGGAGATCGAGCCCGGTGCCGTCGTCCAACCAATGATCCAGGATGATGAGGTTGGGACGTGGATGCCGGTTTTTCTCATGGAAAGGCCAATCACCCAGGAGATAGGACTTGGCTTCTGCGACGGTCTCGGTCACCGTCACATGTCTCCCCAGCCGATGATAGTCCAGGAGGGCCTGGACCAGCACGGTGTGATCGAGGTTGTCCTCGACCAGAAGGATGAAATCGTCCACTGGACCGCCACCTCCATGGCGGGCGCCTGCTTTCTCAGAGCACCGCCGCTTGACTGGAGTGGGGGGGCTGGCCTGAACAAACGTACCGGAACTTGCCTGTCAACGGGTCCGTCGGCAAGTGAAGGAGACGGAAAGGAGGGGAGTTCGGGCCCCGGCCGGCGAACGGTCGCCCGGGATCAGCGCCGGACCCGATCAATGCTTAGGATACGAAGGGGCGGAGAGAGGGTTTGGCCTTCCGCCGGCGAGCGGTTGATGGCACGGACCACATCAATCCCCTCCACAACGACACCAAAAGCCGCGAATCCCTGCCCATCGGGATTCCTCCGACCTTCATAGTCCAGCTCTGGTTGGTCACCCACACAGATGAAGAAAGAGGATGTGGCCGTGTCGGGCCCGCCTCTGGCCATGGAGATGGTGCCGTCGACATGCAAGAGGCCCGTCACACGGGTGCGCTCCAGATCGATGGGTCCGAATCCATCGCTCCGACGGCTTCGGTCGATGTCACCCTGTATCACGGCGATACGAACCGAGTCGTTGGGTTGGTTCTCCTCGTGAACGGTCCGATGGAAGGAGCCGCCATTGTAGAAATCCCCATCCACGTACCTGAGAAAGTTCGCCACCGTGGAGGGAGCGCGGTCGGGATAGATTTCCACCAGGACGTTCCCCAACTCGGTCCGAATCTCCACCCGAACGGCGGTATCGGGACCCTGTCCAGAAACGGCCGTCACGAACCCAGCCAAAGAGACCAGCATGCAGGAAACGAACCTCATCATTTGAACAGATTCAGCCAAGGATCTTTGCGGTCAGGGGCCTGCGCAATCTTCATGACCGTCTCCACAGCCTCCAGGAGGGTAGGACCTTCGATCGGTTTCTGGAGAGACAGGTCAGCTCCATACTCCAGGGCCAAATCCAGCTGATCCGCCGCCCAGCCCGAAACGGCGATCACCGGCATCATAAGGCCATCTTCCCTCAGTTCCTTGATGAATCGAAGGCCGTTGAAGCCCGGCATGGCCAGGTCGGTCACGATGACCTCCACGTCATCCGTCCGACAGATCTTCAGAGCGGCCTCACCATCCGAAGCGAAGCGGAGGTCGTGCCCCGCCTTCTCCAGGATCGTCCGTTCAAAAACGCGCTCCATCTCTTCGTCGTCAACAATGAGAACCCTTGCCATGTCTGCCTCCCATTACAACCCGGTAAAACACATCCCTCCAGCCGGATCTGGCTCCTGTTTCACCACATACGGCCTGCGATCCCCAGTCGCCTCAGGGAGGTTACACCGTAAACCGTCCGAGTTCCACTTATCGGTTCGCTTCCTACCGCCCCAGAGTCTCTCCGGCGGACCGGCCGGCCAGTCCGGTGAGGGGACCTACCGCGAACCCGGCTGCCCGGCCAAAGAGCGGAGGAGCACTTCATTCAAGTGTAGCCAACCAGTGTCCTGACAAAACTCCCCTCTGGAGAGACCTCAGGGGTTCGGAACTCGAACCCGTCGACCCCTCCCAAGTGTTCGAGCCAGGTGGGCAAGTCGGACGTGAAGAAGGAAACGGTCACCCCCTTCTGTTCCGTGGCTTGGTGAAGACCCCGATCCCCATCGACGAATCCCAGGAAACCCGTGAGAGAGGCTGGGTAGACCTTCGCCCATCCCTGGTCTACCAGGATGTCCACGCCGAGGGCGGCACGGTAAAAGGTCTGGATCGCATCAAGGTCTTCGAAGTAAAGCCAGAGGACCGTACCCTTGACGCCGAGACCTCTCGGCCGGGTGGGGACCACCCCTGGAGCCGTCTCTCCCCCATCAGGGAACAGAGACTCCACTCCATTCAGGACCGGAAGGAGGGCCTCGTTCTCCGGGTGGGCGTTGAACCGTTCGAACTCCAGGAGGTACCCCTCCGGATCGATGGCCACAAACCCATCGTGAGGGCGCCCTTCCTCGACAACACCGCTTTCATTTCCGAGACCGGATCTCATTTCGACTCCCGCCCCGGAGAGATAGTCCCACCAGCCTTCCACCTCATCGGT
>JBDHGR010000742.1:0-2202 GCA_039589815.1 Gemmatimonadota bacterium
CAGCGTCCGCCTGAGATTCGTTGGCTTTTTTTTCTGCAGGCCCATCAGGTGTGCCAGGATACCACCCAATACCGCCCCGACCAGCGCAAACAGGAAGTAGGAGATGGGGAAGGCGTATTGGAAAGCCTGGCGAGCGCTGACGAACCTGGGTGAGATGGCCGAAAGCTCTGCTGATCCCAATCCCTCGGACCTCAACTCCGCCGAACCGGCCTGAGCATTTGATACAAAAACAGTCCCTGGAGTCACCGAGCCCTTCGAGGCACTCAGTGTCACAGCAACCGGTTCATCCATGGTCGCACCCCTGACCACCACCGTCACGGGCACGCTCTGGATTCCCCATCCCTGGAGGGAGCGGCCCGGTGTTTCGATAAGGAGGGCCGGATCAACAGGGATGTGGGCTTCGTACCCCTCCGGCTGTCGATCGGTGATAAAGGTGATCGCCACCGAATCCATGGGGTTTCGGGCTTCGAACGCCACCTCTGCCACGACGTTCGTGGAATCGAGCCTCAAGTCCTCCGGCTCGACCAGATCTGCAGCGGAGGCCACCCGGAGGGACATGGGCGGTGTGATCGTTCGCGGCTCGGAGGGATGGGCTTCGTCCCTCAAGACCACTAGCAGCACACCGCGAAATGAGCCTGAGCCTTTCTCGTACCGCATGGGCTGACCAGTTCGAAACAGCGGCCGAACCACGGCTGTCTCGTTCCCCTCCACCCGGATGAGATAATCCTCCGGGAGAGCCAGAACCGGCCCCGCTTCGGGCAACGCTGGATCACGGGGGATCCACACGCCCGGAACAGGTTTCTCTGCTCGGGGAATCACCACGTGTTGGTCCGTAGGTTCCAGGGTGAGGGACCCAATATCTCTCACCCGAACAGAATCCGTTTGCCCGTCTCTTACTCTCAGAACCCAAGGAACCGCCTGTTGGCGCAGGAGCTGTTGGGTGGCGGGAGTGAGGGTCAGCCGCCGGAATCTCCTGTCTGGTTGGGCTTCCGCTTGGCACGGGGCCGCGGCGAGGCCCACAACGGCAATAATGGTAAAGTGAACGAGCAGTCGGTAAGCCATGTAGTTACCTCCACGGGAGCCAATGCGCAGGCGTGAATTGGGGCATCCCAGGAATGACCGGAAAAAGCGGTAGGTAGCCGAAACACCGGCGGATACAGAGGCCATGAGCCGACGGTCCATCTGAGCTGGAATCCTCAAGGGTTCCACAGTTTTGGGGAGGTGATACGAAGCTAGGTTAAGGATTCTATGCTAGCAAGGATGTTCGCGGTTGGGAGGGAAGGCCCCGGATCCAAGTCCGGTTAGAATGGGGAGGACCCGGGTTTGTCACCGGGTCAACCGGGGCGATCCCCCTTCGTGTTCTGGTCTTCCCCGAGAAAACAATGCTGGCATCATGCCTTTTCCATACCTAGGTTGAATGTCATCGCGGACAATCATAGAGAACTGGATTCCCTCCAACCGAAGCTGTCGTGGCGATAGAACTAGCTCAGGTCCAGGAAACCCTCGGGGACGACTACACCGTCGAGCGGGAGATCGGCCGGGGTGGGATGGCGATCGTCTATCTTGCCCGGGATCATCGGCACAATCGGAACGTGGCAGTAAAGGTCCTCAAAGAGGAGCTTTTGGGATCGGCCCATGCAGAGCGGTTTCTCAGGGAAATCAAGCTCGAGGGCCAACTGCAGCATCCGCACATCCTACCGATTTTCGACTCGGGATCGAAGGACGGCGTCCTCTTTTACATCATGCCCTTTGTGGAGGGGGAGAACCTCCGCGCCCGGCTGGATCGGGAGGGCATGCTCCCCTTGGAGGACGCGGTCCGAATCGGCAGGCAGATTGCGGAAGCCTTGGCCCATGCCCACCAGAGCGGAGTAGTACACCGGGACGTCAAACCCGCAAACATACTCCTCAGAGATGGGCAGGCGGTCGTTGCCGACTTCGAGGTGAATTTCGATGGCCGAAGCGACATCTATGCCCTGGGGTGTGTGCTTCATGAGATGCTCGGTGGAGAACCTCCATTCACCGGACCGACCACACAATCGGTACTGGCAAAACACCTCAATGAACCCGCCCCGTCCTTGGGAGTGGTCCGACCTGACCTTCCCCCTGGGATTGTGGACCTTGTCCGGCGTGCCCTGTCAAAGGTGCCAGCGGACAGGTTTCGGTCGGCGGAAGAGTTTTCGGAAGGTTTGGAAACTCTCGGCG
>JBDHGR010000743.1:0-2878 GCA_039589815.1 Gemmatimonadota bacterium
TGGGGTCATTTTCGATCCAATCCTCAGTCCGCTCGACGGTAAGTTCCCAAGCCCAGATCGCTTCTTCGTGAAAACCGTGAATATCCAAGGCGCGGGCAACCGTCAAATGGAAATATGACGAAGCCCCCGGACCAAGCGACGTAATGGAATCCTCCAGGAGTGTGCGGACTTCGTCTACCCTCCCCAACCCAACCAATGCGAAGGTCTTGTGGTGGAGGCGCCAAGCGGCTTCTGGATAGTGCTCCCCAGCTTCCTCTACAACCTCCAACTCCAAAGCGTGTTCGCCCGCCACATGGCAGGCCTCGAGAAGTGTTCTCCAGTACCAATCCCAACCCCTCATCCATCCTCGTTCGGGCTTGAAATCACTGGTCTGGAAAACCTCAATGGAGCCACTGGGGTCGTTCGAGCTGAGGAGTAGAGATCTAGCCAGGTTGTAACAAGCCTTTTCACCCGGAGCCAGGTTGCAGGCTTCTCCAAGACCGGCAAGATACGCTTCCCGGTCGCCGGCCCAACTGTGGCGCCAGGCCTCGGCGATGGCGCGCTCATAGGGCGTCAGTTCAGATTGGCGCTCCACCAGCACCGCCATGATGGAGTCCTCCCACTGGATGCTCGTTGAGTCCCAAGGGAGATTAGACCTCGCCCAAATGGCATATATATGGGCAGACAGGAAATCCGGGTCCAACTCACTGGCTTTCACGAACCTGTCTCTGGCCTCCGCATGCCGATCCTCCTCTAGGTAGAGAGTCGCCCCTCGGGCGAACTCCCGAGCCGCCTCCAGTGTCGGTGTGTGGCTTATCTGTCCCACATACGGTGTGAGGGCTTCATCGAACTCCATAGCCATTGCGCCCATGACGCGGGGTTGGAGGGCATCGATGGCTGTCGAAGGCGAGTCTCGGTCCCCGCTCACTGGTTCAACGGAGCGGAGTATCGTGCCGCTTACGGCATCTGTGATCGAAGCTCCGAAGCGAATTTGCCCTCCTTTGGGTTTGGGCATAGTCGAAAGAAATCCACGCATTTTGGAAGTTTTTTACAGTGACAAGGCCGGTCATCTCAAGGGCTTGAGTCAGCACCATTGAGGCGTTCCGGCCTATGTGATCCAGCTCCGGGTCGCCCGTCAGATTCTCGAACGGCATGACAGCAACGACAGATCGGGATATATCGGTTTGCCTGTTACCTGAGAACACGAAGTAGCCGGCGACTCCAATGGCTACGAGGCTCGACCCTGCGAGAACCCAGGTGCTCGCTCTCCACCTGTCGGGCGTCTGTGAAGCCAACTGTACGGGAGTAAGGTCGGCGGTCCTTTGGATGCCCTCGGGAGTGACTTCAAGTGCCCAGGCGAGAACGAGAGCGACGGGAAACCCGATCAAGACGAGGACGATGACGAATGAGATGGTCCAGTCAGGGAATAGGAGTCTACTCCCAATGATGTCCACTGCTTCAATCGCACCAAGTCCAACCAGGACGTAGACCACCGCGATACGAGTGACCTTCCGCCGCTTCAAGTCAGCCAGGAACAACGAAAGCTTGGATGCCATGTTGATGACTCCGGTGAGGGGGTGCCAACTTTCCCGACTCAGCCAACCACTCAGAGGCAAGATGCTTGGATGCTCATGATATGAGCAAGAATGTGGTTTCTGAAGAATTTTCCTGGCGGGACGGACCGTTGGGACCCTGACGGACCGGGACTCCGGTTCCGGGGTACTGTCGATTCTACTGTCGATTACTGTCGGTTTTACTGTCGATTCGAGGCGGCAGATTCCGGCATAGAACTAAGCGAAGAACGGCAGATCGTGTGATCCGTCAAGGGTTTAGACGACTTCTTGTCGGGATTCTGCCGGTGTTCTGATCGCATGATGAGCAATAGGCCGGTCTTTAAGGCTTCGGACCCCCCAAAAGCCGCTTGATTTCCGTCTACCCCAACTGGTGACGCCCTGCGATCCATTTCGAGGAGTGATTGCCAGTTTGGATCAATCTGACGTTCCTAGACAAAAAAGACCCTGAGCCGGTGTTACTTCTCATCCGGGGTGGTTGACGGTTGATCCAGGGATAGGGGCGTGGCACGAAAGCACCGCCCGCGAAGGGCGGGTGACGCCCGAAATTCATTGAAGCGGGGTTTGCCAGCGTGTAATTTGTGCAAATCCCCGAAGAGGTTTGGTGAGCAGGATCCGGCTTTAGCCGGAGGTTGCAGAAGTAGAAGGAAATGCCGAGGCGGTTTGCAGTTCCTATCGGCACTTTGCCTCTGTCGGACGACAACTCTTTCCCTTTGCCGTCCGCGAGTATTCCTCCGTGGTTTGATTCTCTTTCCACCCGATTGTTTCCAGCCTCTCCCCCCTGCCTCCTAACTAGCGCCTGCACCGGGCGCGGAGATCGATCGGCAAGGCCCGACCCGTTGGAAACACCGTTTGTGGAAAGGGTCAACCGCGTCCCCCCATGCATCAAACAGTCCGAACTCAAAGACATAGGAGTACTCCGATGAGACCTCAGCTGCTGGTCACAGGCGGTATTGCGCTGGCGTTGATCAACTCTGCCGCTGTGCCTGCTCAACAAGGAGGCGGCGGGGCCCAAGAAACACAGGAATCTCGGGTCATCTACATTGACGACAGCATCGAACGGCCCACGGTCTGGGAAAACGGGACGGTCTACGTCGTGACGAGGTGGGATCTCCATGTTCGCGACACGCTTATCATTGAACCTGGAGTCATCGTCAAGTTCACAAAAGACGGTCCATCCCTCAGCCTAGCTCCCCCCCGCGGAATCATCCTTGCCCGAGGAACCCGTGAGGACCCGATCGTTTTCACGTCCTTTGCGGATGACGTTGGAGGGGACACAAACAACGATGAGGGATATTCGGAGCCGGCGCCAGGAGACTGGGGTTATC
>JBDHGR010000744.1:0-2868 GCA_039589815.1 Gemmatimonadota bacterium
AGAGGGAAGGAGGCCGTACCGTCATTCCCCACCTCTAACGGCCGGTGGCAGCGGGCGCCCAACGGCTTCGCTGAGAACGGCTGCCAAAAGATCGGGCCGGTCGGTCTGAATTCCGTCCACGCCCATGGCCACCAACCGCCTCATGTCCCCAGGGTCGTCCACGGTCCACACGTGAATGGGAAGGTTCCGTTGGTGGGCCTCCCGAAGAAACCGATGGCTCAGCACTCGAACCCCTAGATAGACCTCCGGAATCTGGAGAGCATCACAGGCCGGGGTATGGAACCGGCCGAATGGACTGTGGATCAGGAAGAAGAACTGGAACAGGTCTTTTCGGGAAGCTCCCCAGGGGCCAGGGTATCCCCTCGCCGCCCTCCGGTTCTTCTCTACCTCCGCCGCCACCAAAACCCGGTCCTGGGCGTTGTGGCGGAGAATGGCTTCTACCAGACCCGACGCCGATCGAGCATCTTTTGTCTCCACGTTCATCCGGGCCTCTGGAAGCGCCACCAGCACTTCTTCAAAGCGGGGGATTTTCACGCCCCGTCCTCGGAAGGAGTGTTCTCCCTCCAAATCTTTGAAGTGGTATCCCGCATCCAGTTCCTGCACCTGCTGAAAAGTGAGGGCGTCGATCCGGCCGGTACCGTTGGTCGTCCGGTCGACGGTTTCGTCGTGGATCACCACGACTTCTCCATCCCTGGTGGCCTGAACGTCCATCTCAAGCATGTCGGCGCCCCAGCGGTAGACGGAATTCTGGAAAGCCGCCAGGGTGTTCTCGGGAGCCAGCCCCGCACCCCCTCTGTGGGCGATGAGGAGAGGGCCACCAGCGAGATAAGGATGTCCGGGCCTGGTAGGGGGCCGCTGGTTCGAGCTGCGGGAACTCACGGTCTCGCTTTACCCCGAGGCCAGGGCTGCTTCGACCTTTCCCACCTCCTCGGGCCGGAACCCGTGGAGGAGGTAGAGGACCAGATCTACCAGGCGGCTGGTCATCTTCAGCTCTGCCTCCCTATGCTGACGGTCATCATCATCATCAGTGTCGGCGGCCTGTTCTTCCAGATCAACGATACGGGCAGCCAGGAAACCGAGGACCTCCTGAACGACCTCGGGGGAAGGCCGGGGTGGAGCAAGGGAGTCCGGCATGGTAACGGAGAGGAGCAAGCCACGGACGAAGGCCAGGAAACCTGGGAAGGCCATCTCGGTGAGGAACTCTTCGTCCAAACGTTCCTCCCCCGTCAGCTTCTCCCATTCCAGTTCGTTCCAGTAGAGCTCCTCCGCAGCCTCACGGAGGTGGTTTCTCTCCCTCTCCTGGAGAGGAGGCGCAGGGGGGGTAAGAGGCGGCCTTAGGGGCCGGCCCAGGATTTGTTCGATCCTTTTGACCCTGCCATCGAGGAGGGTCGATTCCCGGTCGGTCATTAGTCTTCGGGTTCGAATGGAAGGTTCTCTTCGGGCCCAAGATACCTGGCCTGGTCCAACTGCCGAAAGGGCGAAGGCGGTGGCGTCTTCTCCACCTCCCCCACACTTTTCGCCATGGATCTACATCACGTTCTGGTGAGGATAAACGTCAGCCTTCGGGAAGAAGTCGATCCACCCCTTTCCCATCAGAGAGCCATGTCTAGCATGCATCGATTGCGCGCAGTCTTTCCGGGGTTCCTTCTTCTTCTCCTGACCGCCGTCAGCCCTGCACCAGGCCAGGAGACGATCCTCCTACGCCCAGGAAAGCTTTTCGACGGACAGACGGCCCGCTTGCACGAGGACTGGGCCGTCCTGGTAACCGGGGATCGGATCGCCGGCGTGGGACCGGAGTCGACCATGGACGTTTCTGGCGTCGTCAGGGAAATCGACCTTCCCAACCTGACCCTGCTCCCCGGCCTGATCGAGGTACCGCCCGCGGAGTGGTTCATGCCGAAAGGAGTTTGATGGCAGGGATCACTACGCTCAGGGATCTGGGAACCGAGGGTGCCGGGTACGCCGACGTCGGGTTGAAGGACGCCATCGAAAAAGGGGTGATCCCTGGCCCCCGACTCATCGTGACGACAAAAGCCATCGTAGCGACGGGCAGCTACAACCCCAAGGGCGCGCCGGAGTGGGATTTCCCGAAGGGGGCCGAGGAAGCTGATGGGTACGATGATCTCGTCCGGGTGACCCGGGACCAGATCGGCCGCGGCGCCGACTGGGTGAAGATCTACGCCGACTATCGGTGGGGGCCCGACGGAACCGCGCAGCCAACGTTTACCGAGGAGGAGCTTCGGACCGTGGTGGAGGTATCGGAGAGTTCCGGGCGTTGGGTCGTGGCCCATGCCACCCACCCTGAGTCCATGCGCCGATCGGTTGAGGCCGGAGTTCGGACCATCGAACACGGAGACGGGGGTACCCGAGAGGTCTTCCAACTCATGGCCGCGAGGAACGTAGCGCTTTGCCCGACCTTGGGCGCCGGCGAGGCCTACGCCATGTACGGCGGATGGAGGAAGGGGGCGGACCCGGATCCCTCCCGGGTGACCCGAAAGAAGGAGAGCTTTCGTCTGGCCTTGGAAGAGGGGGTTCCAATCTGTTTCGGTGGGGACGTCGGGGTCTTCGACCACGGAGACAACGCCTGGGAGCTGGAGCTGATGGTGGAGTACGGGATGCCCGTCATGGATGCTCTGACGGCCGCCACATCCGGAAACGCCAGAATCCTGGGCGTCGAAGACCGCCTGGGCTTCATCCGGGAGGGATACCTGGCCGACCTCATCGCCGTGGAGGGAGACCCGACTTCAGATATCTCGGTCCTCCGGGAGGTCCGTTTCGTGATGAAAGGGGGAGTGGTTTACAGGGAGTAGGCTTCGCACTCGGTTTTCCTCTCGGCCCCGCCTTCTTTCGGCCCTCAGGGCCCAGATT
>JBDHGR010000745.1:0-2161 GCA_039589815.1 Gemmatimonadota bacterium
CGGTGCCTGGAGAGGCCCGGAGAACCGGCCGGGGCGGGATTTTCGCCAAACAGGGAGGCAAGAAAAAACCCCTGAGGAGTCCTACGAACATCATCGTGATTGCATGAGCCGGGTGGGCGCGAACTGAAGGCCGCGAGCCGGAGGCTGCGAAGCAACTGGAGACGGCCGGGGTGCCCCGTGGGCACCGCAGGCCCACGGCCGCAGCTCCACCCACGACCTACGGACTAAAAGTCTAGGTCGGGAGGGCCCGGAATACTGGAAAAACCAGTATAAACCCTGGATGAATGTGGGTTTTTCCCGTGCGCGTGCGTCCCCGATATTGGGATTCCCAATACCCAAACTGACCCAGAAAATGAACCAACCTCTGGCAACCCATTCAGACCGGGTAGTCGAGGAGGTTCAGAGGGACGGGGCCCAGGAGGGCCGAACCGCGTTGGGGTCTCCGATCGAGCCGCTCCCGGCACCCCGGCGGGTGATTCTTCTCCTCCGCATCCCCAGCCAATTGGGTCAGCACACTAACCAAGTCACCTTGCCTTCCGTCTTCCGGGATGCCGATCCGCCCTCACCTGCTCCCGGGCAGATCCTCCATGATCCAGATCTCCGAGCGGTTCTCCCCGAAGTCCAGGGCCAGCCGGGTTCCATCGGGATGGAGCGCCCAGCCGAGATGAGTGGGAAGTGCTCCGACCAAAACCGGGTCCCCGCCGTCTGCCGGAATTTTGTGGACCCTGCAAGGGGACGGTCCGAACTCCGCGTCGCGGGGAATGCGGTGGGACTGCTCGACTAGGATAAAGCGTCCATCGCCGGTCCAGAGAGGGCGGTTCACTCCGCCACAACCGGAGGCCACCCGCAGGTTGGGATCATACCCTAGCCCTTGATAGAGTGCAGTCTTCCCCCCGGTCCGGGTGTTGACCATCCACAGCGTGAGGCCCGCCCACAGCACCAGGCGGTCTCCTGACAACGTGGGAAAACCACGGGTCGGCGCATCGAAAGATACCAGGATCCGGTGCTCCAAGGTGGCGAGGTCCACGGCGACGACCGAGCTGTCACCCCGCAGGTATGCCGTGCTGAGGTCAGGAGAGAAAACCGTGGTTCTTCCGGGCCGTACCAGAAGTCCAGTCTCAACGGCATCTTCTAGTAGCGGCAGAAGCCGTTTCGCTGTTCCGGTTGCCAGGTCGATGCCGTAGAACCCCGGCTTCCCTTCCGAGCGGGAAAAGGCAGTGGTGATCAAGGTGCGATCCCCATTGGCCCATTGTGCGCCGCGGAAGCGCCAAAATCCCTCGGGTGCGATCTCTCGGGGGCTCCCGCCAGCCAGCGGTTGCACATGGAGTCGCTGCTCCTGCTCGTCGCTCGGGGATCCCCACTCGATGGTCCCGAAGGCCAGCCACCGACCATTGGCAGACCAATTAGCTACGCGAGATTCTCGAACGGTCGCCTCGACGGGCGTGAGCCTGGTGCCTATCCGATTGCGGTCCAGGTCAATAGACGTGAGATGCACCTGTCGGGCCTGGGTTTGCAGGCCGTAGGCGAACCGACTCCCGGATACCCCCACCGGCTGCATTCCCCAAAGGCCTCCCTTCAGCAGCTCCGGATCTCCTGCGGGGCGTCCGTCGTGGAAAGGAAGGCGCCAGACGCCCTCGGTAAACTCCCGATCGCTGTACAGGAGCAGACTTCCGTCGGGGGCCCAACCGAGGAGAACGTCATGAGCGGGTCCGCCCGCGACCAGGCTCGGGGTGCCTCCGTCCACCGACACCACGAATACGTCCGTGTCCGAGTTGGAACCCTCCTCAGACATGTCGTATGCTAGGAAGTGACCGTCAGGTGAGAGCGCGGCGAAGCTCGGTCCACCTCCGTCCGTCCTCAGGATCACTCGGCGTGTACCATCTGCCACGGAAACCAGGCAGATTTCCGCACGGATCTCGGGATTCTGAACGCCCCAAAAGGTCACGACGAGGGAATCGCCATCAAGGGACCACCCGTGGATGTCCGGCCACAATTCGACCTCTCCCTCACGCGCCCGCATAAGCAAGCGAGGATCGGATCCGTCAGTGTCCACCACACGGATCTCGTACACTGGGGAACCCGAGGACCCCCACTCGCCCCAGCTGTAGGCGACCCGGCTACCGTCCGGGGAGAACCGGACCATCTCGCTCCACCGGTCCGG
>JBDHGR010000746.1:0-3306 GCA_039589815.1 Gemmatimonadota bacterium
GGTTGGTGGTGGACTTCGGGTTCCGGCTCCTGGCCAAAAACGCCGTCCTCTGGTAGGTGCTGTCCTTTTCCAGACGGAAGTCCAGGGCTAGCTCCCCGACCCTGTCCCAGGAAAGAGCCCCTTCCACCAGACCTTCCTGATGAAGCCGGTCCAAAGACTCGAGCATCTTCTCCAGGAGCTCCACACTCAGAAACTGCCGGTCGATTCCCGATTCGCTGCTTCGAGCCGAGAACTCCTCATATCGATCCACGGAGTCCGGTACCGTGACACGCACCAGAAGTTGTCGAAGTCCCTCTTCGCCATGGGCAACCACGGCCCCGACTACGCCGGGCTCCTCCACTGGAAGGGGGCTGAGCTCGTACCGCTGGAGGAGAGGCTCCGTCCCATGGGAGGACCAGCTCCGGACCACCAGCTCCGGGTTTCCACGTTCTTTCCCGGTGAGAACAAGACGGGCCTTACCTGGCTGTCCCGCCCCGGAGGGATCCACAAAAGGCAGGACCCGGCCGGGATTCGAGAGGGAGGTCTGGTACCTACCCCCGATGAGACTGAAGAGCGTGTGTGTTTCGAAGAAAAGGTCTTCGTGGAGGGCCTCCAACGAGCTGATGGTTTCCTCGTCCACACCGATGCGGTAGTCCGGTTCGCTGAGGCGTAGATCCACCCGGAACTCGTCGAAGAAGGGAGCATTGTCCCCCGCCGGGTTTCCGTCCTGAATATCCATGACGTACGAGACGATCTCTCCGTAGGTCTCGGTCTGAAGCCGATCCCAGAAGCGCTCCGGGTCCGTCACCACCCTCTGGTCCACCAGGAGATCATCCCCCGTGGAAGCGGTGATCCATCCGGTGGTCACCCGTACCTGCTCGTATTCCGGAAAGAGGTCGAAGAAGGGCCGGACCACATACCGGGGATCGAAGGTCTCCTGGAGGATCAGCTCCCCGGCAGGATTCCGGGCCTCGAAGGTGTAGATGGGGTCCTTTCGCCGCGTCGGATGGAAGGTCACCACCGAATCCGGGATACCCAACTCCCGGGCAAGGATGGCATCGACGGGGTAGACCTCCTGAAGCCACCGGGTTTCAGCGGCGATGGTCTGCCATCTGACCTCCTCCGACTCCTCCAGGGTATGATAGGTGAGATCGATCGAGGCCACGGGCTGCCCTCGAAGCTGGGGTAACAGGACGTCGTTGATCCAGGAATACCCCTGCTTGTAGGCGCTGAGCACATGGACGGTGGCAGAGGATGCCCCACCGGTGATCAGAGCTGCCCGGATCTCCTCACCCAGCATCTGCCGGATCTCCGGAGGCTCGCTCACCCTGATCTCGACGGTGGCTGGGATCCCAGATTGGATATTCGGATAGACCTCCCTCCCCAGGAGCTCCCGGACCTCGTCGACCTCCCACGGAATCTCCCAGTCCTGCACGAAGATCGTGTCCCCAACCCCGAACCCGGTGGGCCAGCTCTGCACGAGAACCTCCGTATCAAGGAACCGCTCTCGGATGAGGGAGGCCGCAAGGTCATTCAGTCCTTCGGGAGTTTCCTCTGCGGCCAACTCCACCTCCACCCGCCTCGGAGCATCATCGCCCATGCGACCCATCCACGACCCCATCTTGGTGAGGGCCAGGGCCAACTGGCCCGAGGCCTTTTCGGCATCCGCGAGGCGGTACTCCCCTTTTCCATGTGTCCAAAGGTAGGGAGCACGGTGGGCTAACCATCCGGTGGCCGCCGAGAGACCAGCCTCGTCGCCACCGCCCACGGCAAGGGCGTTTCGGTCGCCGAACGCACCGCCAACGAACTGGACGAACCCTTCTCCTTCACCCAGGTCGGTTTCAGGCAACTTTCCTTCTTCCCGGAGGCGGTTGATTTGGTAGTGATCGCTGCCGAGTAGGATCGGGAAGCCCGAGGTCGCCGGATCGTTCTCCCCTGCATCCAATCTTGCCAGCGGAAGGCGAATCCCGGCGGTCTCCAGGCCTATCCGGGCCGCCAGGTCCATGACGCCCTGGGGCGCGCCTGATCCGGCCAGGGAGATGAAGGCGGCAGTTTCGTCTGGAACCAGGTCCCGGTTCGTGTCGCGGAACAAGCCTCCCACTCCATAGATGCCCGGGAGCGAGAATGACGCGTCTCCTCCTCTCCGGAAGGCCGCGGCCTCCCTGATTTCCCAGGGGTCCTCAGGCCGGAGTGTGACCGTGCGGGTTTCGCTGGGCCCTGCGACTGTGATGTCCAACCGATGGAGGGCCCGGAATTCGAGATCGGAAAGGGTCGTACCGGGGTCGGGTGTTTCCACCGAGGCAGAATCCCCTTCAGGGGGTACTTGAGCCGTATCAGGTACTTCCCTGGCGGCCCCTGAGGTGTCCGGCTCTTCCTCCACCGCCCCTGTGGTGTCCTTCTCGAGAAATGCCTCCACCACCGACGCGAAACCCGCGTCATCCGAAACCGGCACCAAGACGCGGGCCCGCGGAATCCCCGATCCGGCCTGGTCCACCACGATTTGGTCCAACAGGGTCCCGGCGCCCTCCAATCCCTGGTCTACGAGGAATGCCTCGACTTTTTCGGCCACCTCCTTCCAGGTGATTCCGTCTGGAGCCCAGACTCCCGGATACCTCCCCGAGAGATACCCGGAGGCAGCCAACAAACCCGTGGCGTCGTACCCCGCGATGACCAGGCCACCCCCGGCGAAAGGCCCGCCCACCGGAAGGCGGGCGAGAACGCCCTGCCCCGGCGCCAGGCCTCGGAGGACCTCGACGGACCCACCAGGAAGTCCTGCCGCATCCACGGCTCCCCGGCCAACCAGGATTACAGGGAACCGGTAGAGTTGGCCGGTACCAGCCCGGCCGGCCAAACCCAGATCCGAAGCAGACGTTTCAAATCCCAAACGAGCCGCCAGGTTGGCCCCGGCGGCCAGCTCCGATTCGGTGGGTTCTGGGGCAAGTAGGATCCGAAGCTCCAGGTCGTCCACGACCCCATCGGCGTTTCGATCCTGAAGAACCACGCCCGTGTCCAACACCGCCCGGAGGTCGGAGAGGGGCCTCACTTCGGCCGGAGAGGTGGGAGTCTGGGCCCCCAGAAGTGCAGGTAACACCAGACCCAGGGTTGGGAACGCCGACAAGGGTCTGATTCGGGTCAGGAGACTTCCCGGATTCCAGTTGGTCATGTTCATCTTGGTCTGAAGGTCAAAAAGGGCCGCCGTGTTCGGAGGGTCGCTCTAACCCGGTTCGGCCGTGTACTCCCGTCATTCCCTGTGCCCCGGCAAGGTACGCAGCAGTTTCCAAACCCGCAGCACCTCTCTCTGGCGGGGCAATCAAGGATCGATCCCTC
>JBDHGR010000747.1:0-2736 GCA_039589815.1 Gemmatimonadota bacterium
TCGAACCGGTCCATGTAGTAATCGGAGTACTGGACCGAGTCGTAGACGAACCCCGGGATCTGAACCATGCCCTCCAATCGGGGATCTTCTGGTTCGAGGACGACGGGGTCCATCGGAAGAATCCCTCGCCAGTCGACTCCGAGGACTGCAGTCTTGAGAAGCTCCCGGGTCCGGTATCCCTCCAACTCGAAGCGCAACCGGTGAGGCCGGTCTTCACCGTAACCGGAGCCAAAGCTCTCTATCCCGAAGGTGGTCCCGGCAAAGCGAACCTCTTCTACGGGACTCTCCCCTAGGAACTGCCACTCCCCCCCTGGCTCGCTGAGATCCTGGAGATAAACCTCAGCTCCCGGAGGATCGGTGTTGATGGGCACAGCGAAGGAGAACTCCGGATAGAGTCGGGCAAGTGCAGTATCGCCAGGGATGGCACTCTCCAGGGCATTGGCCAGCTCCAGAGCCTCCGTGTACCGATGCCCTTCTGCCAGGCTCTCAGTTTCTGCCAGTGTTTCAGCCCTCCACACCCGTAGTGCCCCCTCTCGCCGATCCTGCAGTACTGTCACCACGGCTACGGCTGCCACTATCAGCACCGCACCCGCCGCGGCCAGCGTGCGCCTCCGGCCCCACCCCTTCGGTGCCTCTTTCGGCAGCGCTTCCAGGAGCGCTTCCCGGAACTCACCGGCGGTGGCGTACCGCTTTTCCCGCTCAAGGTTCAGGGCCTTGGAGACGGCCCTGTCGATCTCCAGGGGTAGGTCGGGCACCACCTTTTTCAGGGGCCGATACTCCCCCAGGACCTTCCGGCTGACAACAGCTTCCAGGGAGCCTTCGAAAGGCGCCTCTCCAGCCAGCATCTCGTAGAGCATACAGCCAAGGGCGTAGATGTCGGTGCGACGGTCGGGCTCCCTCTCCCCGCTGACCTGCTCTGGGCTCATGTAGAGCGGGCTCCCAAGAGAAACCCCCGTTTGGGTGAGACGTCCCAGTCCCGATTCATCCAAGGCCGTAGCAATGCCGAAATCCGCCACCACGGCGTGGCCGCCGCTCAGAAGTATGTTGCTGGGTTTGATGTCCCGGTGGATGATGCCCTGCTGGTGCGCCGACTCCAGGGCGTCGGCCACCTCTCCAGCGATTTGGACCGCCTGTTCGACCGACAAGCGCCCTTCCTTCTCGAGGAGAGCCGCCAGGTTTTGCCCCTTAACGAAAGGCATGACGTAATAGGGCAAACCCTCCACCTCACCGGAGTCGATGAGGGTGAGGATGTTGGGGTGCTCCAGCTTGGCGATGACCTCCACTTCCCTGAGGAAGCGCTCCGTCCCCACCGTAGCTGAGAGGGAGGGCATAAGGACCTTGATGGCCACTTTTCGGTCGTGGCGAAGGTCCTTCGCGGTATAGACCACGGCCATGCCACCTCTGTCCAGCTCACCTTCGATTTCGTAGCGGTCAGCAAGCGCAGCCTTCAGGCTTTCCTGGTGTTCCATTGGTCATGACCTGGTAAGAGTAGACTGCCCGGTCCAGCCCAGTCAGCCACCAAGACGCATAATGATGTTGCAGCTAAGAAATGAGCAAGCACACAAAGAGGGGGCCAACATGAAGCCTCGGGGGGAACGACCAGATCTTTGGGTGCAACGGCCCCGGTCCCCGCCGTAACCCCTATTCACGCCTATCCAGCGTGCGTAGAAGACCCCCCTGTGGTCCTCCGCCCGAGAGGGCGGGTGCTGGGAGCTTTGATTCGCTGTGTTGCTCAAGGGTCTGCTTCACCGTGTTTGTACCTGCGTCGCGTCCGATCTTCCGGCGAGCTTCTTGCGAAAACTCAGACATCTATTCGGGGTGTCGTCCCAGACGCGGGGACGTCCCAAGATCTCCTATGCGAGGCGGGGGCTCAGTCAGTAAACGAGGGTCGTCCGAGCGACATGTCGATTGTGGAGCTCACCCTTCTCGCAGTTTGTCGGGTCGTCGTGCCAGACCTCACCCGTGCGGAGCATGGCGTGGACGGCACGAGCGAGGCGTCGAGCGGTGGCCACCCGAGCCACCGGCCAACCAAGACGTTGGCGGGTCTGTTCATAGGATCGAGAGAGCCAGCTGTCCGGGGCGTGGGTGAGGTGGACGACCACGGCCCGGACGAAAGCCCCCCGGAGCCAACGGTTGGCACCGGCGGGAATCGATCCATGACGAATCGAACGCAGCCCCGACTGCGAGGAACGGGGAGCGAGGCCCGCATAACTGACCAGATGAGCGGGCGATGGGAAGCGTTCGATGGGTAACACCTCGGTGGCGATGAGCAGGGCCCGGTAGGGGCCGATACCGGGAATGGTTTGCAGAAGAGTGACGGCCGGGATCTCTTTTCCCATGCGCTCGACCCGCTTGTCGAGGGCTCGGATCATAGGAGAGAGCTGGGCCACCAGGTGAAACTGCATCCGGATGAAGACGCGCTGCTCGGGCCCGAGAACAGGCCAGGCTTCGGAGCGGACCCAGCGGCGTCCGTCCCGGGTAAGGAGATGTCCCCGTTTCAGGCGCAATCCAACGCCATGGAGCTGAGCGTGGATGCGGTTGGCTGCCGCACTCCGCAGGCGCACCAGCCGGGCACGGTTACGGATCAGGGTAGCCTGCTCTCGCTGCTCGATCGATTTCGGATGCACCTGGGGGATGAGCCCGGCGAGGCGCATGCGGGCCAGGAGTCCGGCATCGACCTCGTCACGCTTGTAGTTCGAGTCGGCGATGGCCCTCAGGCGTTTGGCATGAGCCAGG
>JBDHGR010000748.1:0-2014 GCA_039589815.1 Gemmatimonadota bacterium
GCATTCATGAGCATTTTGGTGGGCTTCGCGGCTTGCCGGGCAGAAGTCTCAACCCCGGCGCCGAGCGAGGCGAATCTGATCGAGTTTCGTTTGGTAGAGGACGTGCCATCGGAAACCCGTCATGGCCGCGGGGCACGCGTCCAGTCTGGCAGAGCCAGAGCAGGAATAGCCCCTCGGCGGCGATCAGTGCCAGCAGCGGCCACATCGTCCGTGGTGAGTATCTCGAGTGGTTTCTCGGCACGTGATCGCTCAAGGGACTGGGTCCCACCTTTCTTCTTGCTCATTGGACACACCTTCGTTGGGTGCATTCTACCCCGGAGTATCCATTAATCTCGAGACCAAGACTGTCTCATCCCTGCTGACGGGCTACACCCTTGACCCCCCCATCGGGGCCATATGGAGAGCCCACCTCAACTACTGAATGGCCTCTTGTGGGGACAAAAAATGGACAGCTTCCAGGGGCGGTCTAACGGACGCTCTCACCTCACGAAGTCATACCATCCGGCCCAAGAACCGGAGATTAACAAGACATCATAAGTTTGGCCGGACTCCAAAGGGCCAACGTCGCCCAGACTAGATGCCCCGGCGGGCACTATTCCATAGGTCACAGGGGATCGGAAGTGCCCTCCGATGCCCCAGAGCTGGACGTCGTCGCCGTAAACAACGAGGCCAGTCACTCGGCAATCCGCCCACTGGAAGGTCACCTCATCACCCACCACGACCTTGAATCCACTGGGGTTCGTGGCTCCACAATACCCCGGTTCGGTTGATCCGTCGCATCCAAGGGCGGAAAGAAAGAAAAGCCCGAAGAGAATCCAAGAGGGTTTTCGGTTTCGCATTCCTTTCTCCGGTTCTTACGGAGGAGATGTGCTCAACCTATGTTCGGCCTACTCCTCCGGCCAGGACAAAAAGAAGGGACGGCCTGAACCGCCCCGGCTTTATCGGAGACTGATTTCCTTGAGTCCTGCCTCTTCGGTTTGTCCTTCCTGACACTGGTAATACGCCTCCTCATACTCGCCAATGGTGCGCACATCTATCTGTGTCCCCTTCAAAACCATCGCGGAGCTTCTGGATAGGACCCGCAAAGAAGTAATCTGGGATAGTTTCGTGATGATCTCCTCGGTTAGCCCGTCCGCGAAGTACGCATCCCCCGGATCGGGGCTCATGTTGTCGAAGGGAAGGACAACGATGGATTTCCTCCGCTCCGTTGCCCGGACGTCAGGTACTGTTTCAACCAACGAACTTGGATCGGGCTCTTCTATGATTGGTTTGGTGAGTTTGGGTTCTTCGGGCCTCACTTCATATGCCCACGCCAGGACCAGGGCGACTGGAAAGCCCACAAGCAGGAGCACTATGACGAGGCGGGGAGTCCAGTCGGGAAGGAGGAGGACGTCGTAGAGTTCAGCGGCACCCATGAGAGTAGCTTGCCCGCTCCAGCCCAGTCAGCCACCAAGGAGAATCATGGGTTGTGGGTATGGTGGGGGAAAGGATGGAGCTTTGTCGGGCTTCCGGCCGTCCACGCTCGGTTAGTGGGTCCGCCCTTGGGTTCTTGTCCTCTCTTTGGAAGCCTAACTATATTCGACGGTATAAAGTTTCTTCCAGAAAAGGAGGGGGGTGTCCATGAGATACGTTCTGCTCGGCCTCGCCTTATGCCTCCTCCTCCTCCGGCACGGTCAGCAGCCCCACCGGGGGGGCGGTGCAAGGGATCGGCATCTTCCTCCAGTACGACCCGAACCCAGGTCAGGGCTGGGATACCGTCTACACGGGGTCCCAGGGGCAATACTCTGTGGGGCCGGTCGAGGTTTTCTATGCCTATTGCGGGGACTACAGCGTGGTCTTCTTTGACGAATCGAGCCAACAGACCACCAAGCTCACCCATTGCGGCGCACATACCGTCAACATCATCTGGGACTCGGGTAGCTGAGCCGGAACGGAAAGCCACCGACATTCTCATACGAACAACAATGACCGGAAAATCTAATCGTCGCTGACCGGAAGAAATAATCGTCGCTGA
>JBDHGR010000749.1:0-3020 GCA_039589815.1 Gemmatimonadota bacterium
TGCGAAGTCCATGGCCCCGGCGGTTCCCCTCTCGATCGTGTCTGGATGGCGTTCGTTCAGACGCCGGGGATCCCTCGGCCCCTTGCGCTCCTCTTTTTCAGAGGGGGCGTTACCTGGGAAACCCGTCATCCTTGCTGTCCTGCGTATGTCGATCCCGGTCCAGGCACGTTCTTCGCCTTCGCTTCGAGATCCTCCGATCCCCTCAATTCAAGAGCTTCTACCCTGAGTTCGTGGGTGTCCGGATCTCGCGCGAGGACATAGGTGGTGTCCCCCACTGGGTCGAAGTCGACTACATGCAGATTGGGTTCGGCGCGCCCGTAGTAGATGCCATTCAATAGGAAGACGTGGAAGATGCCCGGTAGCCACCCGTGGTCCCCGTAGGGTTGTTCGAGGACGATGATACGGTCCGATTCAAGATCGATGCGAACCTTGGAGAAGGTTGGTCTGATTCGGGCTGATTCGCGGACTCCAGCCAGCTGTCGTTGGACGATGGGAGTCAAGCTGCGGCCACCCGATTCCATCTCCCAGAACCGAGCGATGTACTCATCCAACTCATCTTCCGCTGCTTCCGTGGGTGCCGAAGGATGCTCGATCCAGAAGGGCACCTCCACAGCCGGGCCCTCAACCCGGACCCTCAGGGCTGAGCACATGGCCCGAACCATCCACCCGTCCTTCGCCGTCACTCGAATACAGGATCCGTACTCCTCCTCCGGGGAGGGAGATTGGAAGTGGGGATCAACAAAAGCCGCATCTTCCTCAGACAGGAGGTCTTTCGCCACGACCCAGCCGGATTGAGTGAGTGGGATCCCGGCGAGGCCTTCCTCTCCCCAGGACGCAAGCTGGCTCACCGGAGTACCCCATGGAATCGAGCCCTGGAACTCCCCCTCCAATGAATACACCGACAGATCCAACGTCCGGGAATGAGACACGTACACGGCATTCCTATGGATCGCAGCACCGTAGAGACGCCCCAGCTCACCTGGACCCTCGCCCTCTCGTCCAAAGGAGAAAGAGTGCGATCCATCCTCCGCCTTCAGCACGTATACCTTGGCCACCATCGGATCCAGGATGAGCAGGTTCTCGCCGAACGCCCCGACCGAGCTGGGCTCTCCCCAATCCGGTGAAGATCGGGACCAAAGGTGCTGGACCGAGAGGAGCTCGATTGGATCTCCCGGATTCCTGACAACCCAACCGTCTGGGGCTTGGAGGATCTCGCCGCCCCATTCGTCGCCGAGTTTGTCTTCCGAGGTGCACGTGGCGAGGACACTCAATGAGAGTCCAAGCAGGAGCGTCCGGACCGCCTTGACTCCGGTCATCTGAGAAACTCCGGTCATTGGGACGACGTGAGCGTCTGGTAGTCTTGCTTCCTCGGGTTGACCAGGTAACGAACCATTCGGTTCCCGGCCGGAGCCGGGCGCCTACCTGATCGCCCTTATCCTGCACCATCACCCGGCGAGGTCCCGGAGGGCCGGGCCCGTGGTCTTCAGGATACTGCCACACAAGTTCAGAGCGAAAGCGAGCGCTGAGGGCCCGAGAAGTTATGAAAGGACTGGCCCAACCTGATCGGTGTACCGTGGGTTAGCGCGGCTCCGTTCCGGTTTCGTGCCAGTGCCACATGCGACTCTCCAGGTCGCAAACCGATAGGAGGACCAGCCCCATGTCTAGCTCCATCATTCACGTCGGGATGGACGTCCACAAGGACACCATCATGGTTGCCGTCTTTGTCGATCACGCTCCCAAGCCCGAGGTCGTCAAACAACTCCCCAACGATCTCGGCAAGCTCCGCCGGTTCTTCGACCGGTGGACACGACGGGGTGAGGTTCGTGCTTGCTACGAAGCGAGCGGGGCCGGCTACGTTCTCCACCGTGCGATCACCGCCTGGGGGGTCCACTGTGACGTCATCGCTCCTTCCCTCATTCCCACCCGGCCCGGCGAACGGCGTAAGCACGATCGCTACGATGCCACCCAGCTTGGCCGGCTCTACCGAGTCGGTGAGCTCACCCCCATTCGTATCCCCTCGCCTGCCGAAGAGCGGGTCCGGGATCTCGTGCGTTGTCGTCAGTGCTTCCAACGCGAGATCCTCCGCTCTCGCCACTACATCCTCAAGTTCCTGCGCCGACGTGATTTCGTCTTCCGCGAGGCGTGTCACTGGGGCCAGCTTCACCGTAAATGGCTGCAGCGCCTCCTCAAGCCCGGCGCCCTCGCCCCAGAGGATCGCACCGTCTTCGCCGAGTATCTCGCTCTCCTCGACTACAAGACCAGCCGCCGTGACGACCTCGACGAACAGATCGAGACCATCGCCTTCTCCTCCTTGTACCGGCCCTTCGTCCAACGGCTCACCTGTTTCCGGGGCATCAGCACGCTGGCCGCCATGACCCTCGTTACCGAGATCGGAGACTGGCGGCGTTTTGAGCGGCCGTCTCAACTCATGGCTTTCCTCGGCCTTGTCCCGTCCGAAGACTCCACCGGGGATCGCATCCGCAAGGGCCCCATTACCAAGGCCGGCAACAGTCGCTGTCGCCACGTCCTCGTTCAGGCTGCATGGAAATATCGATATCGGCCTGCCGTCTCTGCTCAGCTCAAGAAACGCCAGATGGGCCAACCGCCCCACGTCATCGCTCATGCTTGGAAGGCTCAGCATCGTCTCTTCAAGCTCTTCCACCGCTTGAATGCTAAGAAACCTTCTCAAATCGCCGTCGTCGCAGCCGCCCGCGAGCTCGTCGGCTTTCTTTGGGCTGTCATGCAGGATCTCGAGGCCCAGAATGCGGCACAACTTCCCTCGGCCGCCTGATGCATTCCTGGGACCCGAGGCACGATCGGAGCTACGCTCGTTTCCCGCATTCGGTACGGCCCTCGTGGCCTAACCCGACTCGTCCGAGAATGAGCACGCTCCTGACGAATTCTCTTTGTGCCGCTCTGAGCTGACCCAGCTCAACCGGCGAATATCAGTAGGATCATCGTCGAAGCTGTCCTCGGGTCCCACCTGCTGTTTGACAACAGCCCTTTCATATCAGCGGGAA
>JBDHGR010000750.1:0-2798 GCA_039589815.1 Gemmatimonadota bacterium
CTGGGCCATCGACCAGGGGTACCTCATCGGGAAGGTCGGCAAATCGGGCCACCTCTCTGCGATCCATGGCCAGGGTGACCGCCCGCCTGATGGACCTTTGGCGAAAGAAAGGACTCCGGTGGTTCCAAAGGATGGTGCTCCGTTGTTGGGCAGGCCTGAAGTAGATCTCGAAATTGGGGTTCTCGGCGAAGGGCAGGTAGCCCTGGTTCAGGCTCCCGGAGGCGTCGATTGCACCGCTGAGGAGCTCTACCACCGGACTCCCTACCGTCCTCAAGACCACCCGCTGAATCTTGGGGTCCGTCCCGTGGTACTCGGGGTTCGCCTCGAGCTCCATCATGGTCTGCGGAATCAGCCTCACGAACCGATAGGGGCCAGAGCCCACCGGGTTCTGCCAGAAGCCCCAGGAGGCAAACTCCGCCGGATCCAGGTCTGAGAGGAGATGGCTGGGGAGGATGAAGAGATAGTCCGTCATAGGGTCCAGGGCCCGGAGGTGGTGGGTGACCTCCACCGAATAGTCGTCGAGGACTTCGATGGAATATGCCTCCGGGTTGGCGATGAGGACCTCCGGATGAGCGAACAGATCTAGGGTGAACTTGATGTCATGGGCCGTGAAGGGGACGCCGTCATGCCACCGGATGCCCGCCCGAAGCCGATAGGTCCAGGTGCGATAATCGGAGCTGTGCTCCCAGCTATCCACCACGTCTCCGATGGGCTCTCCCTCCGGGTCGTACTTGAAAAAGGAGGAAAAGACGAGACTCTGTGATGGTAGCCGATTCCAGGAAACGAACTGATGGTCGATGTTCTCGGCGTGGAGAGTGAGGGTGGGAAAGGTCACGAGATCCGGACTCCTCTCGCCCATACACCCGACACCCACGAGGGTGATCACACAGCTCCAGGTGGGTCCCGGAAGACTTCGTCTCCTCCTCCTTTTCATCGTCCTCCTCCGGGTGTGGCCGATGGCCCACAGGCATTCAGGCAGTGAGCAGCCGACACCCTAACCCCCATCCTCAATCCAGAGATGTCCCAGATACACGATAGGGTCAGCTCGATAGGGTGAACTCATGCCGCGAACGCGCTTGTCAATCACATAGGTGAGCACGCTGGGAAAGAGATATGTGAGAGGGATTTCTTCTTGGAAAACCTCCCAGATCTCCTCGTAGATAGCATCCTCTTGTCCTGGGCTTGCCGCGTGAGTTGCCTCGGTCAACAGAGACGAAATCGGCACGTGATGGGCGCCTGTCCATCCGCGCCAATCCGGTCCCAACAGCGAGTCGGGTCCGAAGATGTCGAGATTGGTTACAGCCGCTACAGAAGCCCGGTTGAAGATCGCATCGAAATCACCCTCCCAGACCCTGGGCCTCAGAATTGCTGCGGGAAGATACGAGATGTCCATGTGAACGCCGATCTGACGGAAGGCGCTCTGGGCTAGAACAGCCGCGTACTCCAGTTCCCCTCCGCCCCTATGGAGAAGGGCCGTGAACCGGAAAGGCTCCCCATCCCTATCCACGATTCCATCATGATCGGCATCGCTGAATCCAGCTTCCGCAAGAAGTTGCTTTGCGGCTCGAGGATCATACGGAAGGCCCTGCGCCCATCGCCGGCGAGTTTGGGAAGAGCGTCCCGATCTGACCAGGAAATGCCCTGGACATTGCCACTGAGCAGTTCGACAAGAGGATCGCCGCCAAACTTGATTACGACTTTGTCGATCTTCGGTTTGCCGCTGAAATAATCTGGATTGGCTTCAACTTCGACCATGGTCTTGGGGACATGGTGAACGTATCGGTATGGGCCGTTTCCAACCGGCTGGTTCCAGAAATCCCACTCCCAAAATCCTTTGGGGTCCAGATCTTCCAGGATATGCTTGGGGAAATATGCGGTCCACGAGTCCGGGTTGTCCGTCATCCTGGAGAACCGGAGCTCAATCGTGTGATCATCGATGACCGTGTAGGACGTTTCCGGCATTCCAGCAAGGACATCGGGATGTTGAAGGAGATCGATGCTGAACGCTATGTCGTGGGCGGTAACGGGCACTCCATCATGCCACCGGATATTGGTGCGCAAATGATAGGTCCACCCCTTCGCATCCTCAGCGAGCTCCCAGCGTTCGGCAAGAGCACCCTCAAAGTCACCGTCGGCTGTGCGCTGGACCATCGGTAGGAAGTAGAGCAGATGCCCGTACGTGTTACCACCCCCGTGTAGAAACCGTTCGTCACCCGGTTGGTGGATGGTGAGGGTCGAAACCTCTGTTGGTTCCCCATCCCCGTTGTCGCTGCAGCCAGCAACCGACAAAAGGAAGACACTCAGGCAAAGAAGGGCGGCGGCCGATCTATTCACACTTTTGGCAACCAAGCTCGTTCCTCCTCCTCAGTTTTCAGACCTCTGCCCCCGGCTCTTCACCATACACGTAGTGACACGCCACCCTATGTCCCCCCTCCTTCCGCTCCAGAGGTGGCGTCTTTTCATGGCAAGGCTCCAGGGCCTGGGGGCAACGGGAGGCGAACGGACACCCCTCCAGTTGGGTGGTGGCGGAGGGCGGGTCTCCCTTCAGGCTGATGCGAGGGCGCCGGTATCCAGGCCTCCCGGAGGGAACGGCGGACAGGAGGGCCTGGGTGTAGGGGTGCTGAGGCTTGGCGATGAGGGAGGCGGTGGGGGCCTCCTCCATGACCTTTCCCCGGTACATGACCATCACCCGGTCGGCGATACGCTCCACCACGCTCAGGTCGTGGGAGATGAAGAGCATGGCGATGCCGTCCCGCTCTTTCAGGACCTTGAGAATGGTCAGGATCTGGGCCTGGACC
>JBDHGR010000751.1:0-1578 GCA_039589815.1 Gemmatimonadota bacterium
GTCAAACGTTCCCACCTTCGGAAACTTCCTCTCGGAGTTCGCCCGGAGTAACGGGATGAGAACCTTCGTGATCTCCACCTACGTGGTGGACGGCACCGAAGAGTGGAGGAACACCAGCAGCCCGGTAGCGGTTGCGGCAGGGGAAGAGACCTTCACCCTGGTGGACTTCAGGCCCCTGAGAGCGCTGGCTCACCAGAACAGGATCCTGGACCTGGGCGACGGTTTGAAAGGGACCCTCTTCCGGGTGGATGCGGCACTCCTTATCCGGGGTGGGAGCACCGGAGGCTATGAGTTCGTTCGGGCACTCCAGGGCGGTTGAGGTCGGCGCAGGATAGGATCTCCGCCTCTCGGCTGTCTGGGTTTGGAGCTGCATGGTTTGGAGTCCCAGGGTGGGGGCGGGTCCGAGTCAGGTCCTGTTTTGAGGAATACGAAGAGCTTTCCTCTGGCCTTCATACAGAAGGGGTGAGAGGGGCAGAACGTCGGTCCGGCCCAGCTCCGGATCGAAGGGGGCTCTACAGTCTCGGCTGGCCGGAAGCAGAGGCCCAAACCCATCTTGAGCTTGGCGATCGCTGGGGTGGATCCGATCAACATCCACTTGGGACACCTGCCTCGACGGTTGCTGGACTGATCCTCTCATCCGCGGAAACCTCAATGAAATCCATCCTTATCGTGGATGGCGATTCCCGGATTTGAGAGTCGCTCTCTGAAGCCTTCGTGATTGAGGGTTGGCAGGTCCATCTCGCAGAGCGCGGGGAACAGGCGTTGGGAGTAGAGTGGCCGATAAGGGTTTCCCTGGCCACCGGCCAGGGAAACCCTTACTATTCAGGCACTGAGCACAACGGATCGTTACGCGCGGCTGGCGCAAGAGGATTGATCCGTTACGTTCGCGCTTCTCGGGACAAACCTACAACGGCACGTAAGGCGTTGTTTCTCATAGACTTGGGGGCAAAAACCCCAGGCGGGGACGCGTTGTGCAGATACCTCGATTCAGATTCAGAAGCCGTCGGTATCTGTCCTGCTGAGAGGAGGACCTCATGCCTGATCCCGGCTCCATTCCCCTGGCCGACCTGATGAGTTCCTTAAGTTCGATCGTCGTTGCTCTGATGGTGGGTGCAATTCTCCTGGTGCTCTGGCAGATGGCCATCCTTTTCGGCGCAATCATCGCCCACTTGCGGCATCGAGGCTCCAAACAGGACCTCGGTCAGTTGAAGGTTGGGTGAGGGAAAAAACCCCGAGACACCACCAAGGCCAAAAACCACCCCCGCACCATTCTGGGACTGGACCCGACCTCGTCCCCGGTAACTGGATCGAGGTTCGGATTCAGATACGACTTCCTCCTCCATCGGAACCGGTGGCCCGTCCAGGAGTATGCTTGACAGGATTATGGTCCTGGCGAAACATTTTCTTTATCCACCCTGAATCCAAAACAGGACCCCTTTGAGGTACGGAGAGCTCCGTTTCGGCCTGTCCGAATCACCTCCCGACACAGACGCAGGAGACCCCCGATGACACCATCGCCCCACTATCGTGCCCGGTTGCCGCGAGTAGCATGGGCAACGGTCCTGCTGGCGAGCATCA
>JBDHGR010000751.1:1586-2366 GCA_039589815.1 Gemmatimonadota bacterium
TCACTTGGGGAGGTTGTTCCGACCAAGCCGTCGAAACGCCGACTTCCCCGGCGGATCTCTCGAGCTCTCAGGCACAGGCCGTTCCTCCGTTTGCCCTGCAACAGCAAGATCTCGGGCGGGCCCTGGCCGCCCAGAGGCGCCACGGCCCCCGGCTCATGGCGACCCCCGGGGTGGTGGGGCATGGCATCGGAATCGTGAATGGCGAGCCCGGAATCCGAGTCTTTCTTCAGACACCCAATGTTGCCGGGGTCCCGGCGAGGTTGGACGATGTACCAGTAGCAGTTGAGGTGACGGGAATGTTCGTGGCTGGTGAGCTCAACAATCCTCAAACGCGGGAACGCCCTGCTCCGAATGGCTTCTCTATCGGACACCCGGACATTACCGCTGGGACACTTGGAGCCATCGTGACTGATGGGTCCGGTGTCTGTTATGCCTTGAGCAACAACCACGTTCTGGCCAACAGCAACAAGGCCAGCATCGGTGATAACTCACTGCAACCGGGATCGTTCGACGGTGGACAGGATCCGGCCGACGCCATCGGGACCCTGGCGGCTTTCAAGTCGATCGCGTTCAATGGATCCGACAATGACATAGACGCAGCCATTTCCGTGCTCTCTTCTGCAGCTGCAGTAACGGCAGCAACGCCGAATTACGCATACGGCGCTCCGGGCACAGCTCCGGCCTCGGCCACACTAGGGCTCGGGGTCAAGAAGTTCGGAAGGACGACGGGTCTCACGTTCGGGACGGTCCAAGAAATCAGTGTGACAGAAAACATTTGTT
>JBDHGR010000752.1:0-2168 GCA_039589815.1 Gemmatimonadota bacterium
AGCTTCCCCTTTGAGTTGGATGGATGGTCTCGGAGCACCCGGGGAAGGGGTCCGACCGCAACAAGTGCCAAAAGCGCAAACAGAACGAATTACGTTACGCGTTGCTCCGGGTGTGAGTCAAGAGGAGCTCGCTCGGCACGGAGAGGGGAAAACCCTTGGGAGACAATGGAGAATAATGCAGCTCTATGAGATTTTAACATTCTCTTGGAAAACCGCCAAAAACCAAGCTGACCCTGGAAATCATATTTTAGCTAATCCTTTGTCAATAAACCATTTACACCACACAACCCCCCATCTGAGTAGCTCTTGTGGGGGTCCTGAGCCTGTGGTATTCTGCGCCTCGCTAAAGGATCATGCCCTGAATGAGTGGCTTCAGTCCCCCAACCCACAGGGGCACAATGGGTTGTGGAGGAGGACACCAACTCCCCCATCGGATCTTCCGCCTGTGGATAACCCCGTGCATAGCACGGTATAGATGAGCGGTTAACCCTTAGAAAACCAACGACATAACCTATTTTCCACAAATGTGGAAAGAGAGGGCTCAGGGGCCGGTCTGTCTTCCGGCAAAGAACGCCGTCTCAAGGGCCAACAACACCCGTCCCTCTACATCCGGCTTGTGGAGGGTTCTGTGGATAACCATCGAAAGGGAACTCCTGATGGCAAGCCAACCCGCCCCCCCTGAATGGAGGAGTTTTTTGGAGGAGGTTCGCTCCCGAGTGCAGGAGCAAGCCTTCGAGACCTGGTTTAGGGCGATCAAACCTCTTTCTCTGGAAGGAAACAAACTGGTCATTGGAGTACCCAACCAGTTCGTTTCCGAGTGGCTCTCCGAGAACTTCATGGATGTCATCGTCCACGCGGCGACGCAAGCATACGACAGAGAGCTGGTCACGAGCTTCAAGGTCGACCCGGACCTCGAGGCCCGATCCAGGGAGACCTACCCTCCCCAGCTGACGCGCCGGCCGAGAGTCTACGAGCGCCACCCCGACATCGACCCCAAGTACACGTTCGAGACCTTCGTTGTCGGGAAGAGTAACCAGATGGCGAGCGCCGCCTGCCATGCAGTCGCGGAGAACCCAGCCACATCCTACAACCCCCTCTTCCTTTATGGCGGGGTGGGGCTGGGAAAAACACATCTCATGCAGGCGATTGGAAACGCCATGCTGGCCAGAAATCCCTCGGCGCGGGTGTACTACGTCTCGAGCGAGAAGTTCACCAACGAAATGATCTATTCCATCCAGCACTCCAAGACGCTGGAGTTCAAGAACCGGTACCGGAACGCGGACCTGTTGTTGATCGACGACATCCAGTTTCTGGCCGGGAAGGATGCCACGCAAGAGGAGTTCTTTCATACGTTTAACGCGCTCTACGACACGCGGAGACAGATCGTCATGACCAGCGATCGGCCTCCCAAGGAGATCCGCATGCTCGAGGAGCGGCTGGTGAGCCGTTTTCACTGGGGACTTCTGGCCGACATCCAGCGCCCGGACCTGGAAACCCGGGTGGCCATTCTTCGCAAGAAGGCCGAGCTCGAGCACGTCCACCTTCCTGAAGACGTCACGCTTTTGATCGCTCTGATCCGGCTCATGGCTTTCGCCGGTCTTACCAAGACCGAAATCAACCTGTCGCTGGCCAAACAGGTTCTCCAGGACTTCATCCGAACGGATGTCGATAAGCGGATCGACGCCGCCACCATCATCAAGACTGTTTCAGAACGATTCACCAGCACCCCCGAAGCGATCAAGGGAAAGCGGCGAACCAACGCCGTGGTGGTGCCCCGCCAGGTCTCCATGTACCTGTGCCGCACGCTCACCAACATGCCTTTGACCGACATCGGTAAGGCGTTCGGCGGGCGGGATCATACAACCGTCCTTTACGCCTGCGACAAGGTGAAGGACATGATGGAAACCGAGCCGGAGATCCTGCGGGCAGTTCAGGAACTGGACGAAGAACTCCGCAAATAGTCTGAAGAACATCCGGACAATCTGTGGAGAAAACACTCCGGCCTTCGCTCTTGGGGATAGCTGGGGAGACCGAGGCCCTTCTGAGGAGAGTCCAGGAAAACTCATGACCCGGAAATCTGTTCCCTTACAAGAGGTTGAAGCCTCGAGCCCCGAATTGTCCCCAAAGGTTTTCCCTCTACTACTACTACTACCTATTTGAGATAGAGA
>JBDHGR010000753.1:0-2570 GCA_039589815.1 Gemmatimonadota bacterium
GATCCTGAACACGATGACCAGGCTAGGGATGCCCGACAGCGTCAAAGTGGGGTGAGAACGGCCTGGGGGGAGGGGGGAATCTGTGCTCACCCCCGAGCCATGCACCAACGCCGGGAAAAACCAGTGTAAACTCTGGGATTATGTGGGATTTTCCCGTATCCGAGCGCCTCCGATATGGGGATTTCCAGTACCCAAACTGACCTACGAACTGACCCAACCCCTAAGCGTGGGGGTCATCCTCCTGGCTTGTGCTTCTCCAACAGGGCCTGGAAGCGGGGATGGTTGCGGAGGGTTGGAGCGTGCTACCGGCCCGGACTGGTATTCTCGAACCACTGGATCAGCTTCTCGGCAAACAGCTCTGGCTCCTCGAATTGGGGAGTGTGTCCGCTCTTCTCAAAGAGATGAAAGGTCGCATTCGGAAGCTTCGGTAGCACATCCTCCCAGAGCGTATGGGGCACGATAATGTCGTAAAGACCCTCAGCGACGAAGACAGGGGTTTCGATCTGACCCAGACCTTGGACGAAGTCGTATTCCCAGAGGAGCTCGTCGAGCTGGTCATTCACCTCCAAGTTAAATTGCTGCTGGCCTTCCCACATCGGTGCCCAGTCGAACGCCACGTCGTACCAATAAAGGGGGGCATTGGCCTGCAGAGTCACCAGCTTAGCGTCTGCGGGTGACAGCTTGCTGAGCGAATCCTCGGGTAGTAGTTCCCAATTGCGTTCCCAGACCGCCTTTCTTTCTGGGTGCGCCTCCAAGTACTCATCTTGAGCAGCCAGGAAATCCTGCGAGTAACCAGTGATGGGACAACCGACCACCACGACGTGGGTCACCCGATGCGGATACCTTCTCGCGTACTCGAGCGCAAAATTGCCAAACATCGAATGCCCCATCACCGCAACGGTCTCGAAACCGAAAGCCCCACGGATCGCATCCATCTCCTCCGTGAAGCTTTCGACTGTGATCGTCTCAACCTCGAACGCGGAGTCCGAAGGAAGAAAAAGCCTCGAGTCCACGAAGTAGATCTTAAAGTGGTCCAGGATCGGACCTGTGACCGTTCGTGAGCCGTAGACGGCGCTGGCGACCGACAGCAACGGCGTACCCTTCCCTTTGACTACATAGGGCCACTCCCCGCGCTTACGACACCTTCCGTTGGGCCAGCGTCGTCGACGGTTCCGCTTTCGCTCTGACAAGCAGCGGCCACCAGGACTGCAGCGGCCACGGCGAGAGGTGTCCCCGGCCTGTTGTGCCCCGGCATTTCAATCGCCTCCTACTCAAACCTCATAGCATCAACAAACTGAAACACCACGAATGCCCCCGCGAAGCACGAAAGCGCCCACTGCACGAACTTCCGCTCTTTCAGGCGTTGGAGGAGGGAGGGAGAGGGCATACTAGGACAGATCCGTGTTCCACATTTCGGTTGCCACCCGCCATGCGCCGTCAGGCTGTTTTCGGAACCCGAACATTAGCTTCGCAACGTCGGTAATGGGTTCAGGTGCCCCGCCTATGGAGAAGGTCTCGGTATAAGTGCCCCAGCCATATGCTAGATCCCCATAACCTTGGATGTCCTGTAGATCAATCCTGTGTTCGGTGAAGTCGGGATTGAAGGATTCGATCATGGCTTGGAAGGGTTCCCGACCCCGAATGGCCGGACTGTTCGGTGGAAGCAGCACGGCATCCTCCGTGAAAAGTTGGACTAGACTGCTCCAATCACCTTCCAAGGCTTTTTGGCTGATAGCTGAGGTGAGGGATCTGATGGCTTGTAGATCGGAATCGGAAAGGGGATACACCGGATCTGCACTCATGGGGGACTCCATTCAAAGGAGACTACTCCAGCCCGTTCCAGCCCAGTCAGCCACCACTGGGAAGGATGCGTTGTGGGTAAGGTGGGGGCAAGGACCGGAGATCGCCGCTGGTTTTAACGCTTCGCCCCATCCACTCACCGTGTTGAAACCGACGGCGATTTGGCTCAATCGATCCGATAGCGAAGGGCAGATCTCAGGATCACAATAGGAAGGAATTGGGGTGCAAAGTAGCCCAGAAGGGACCACGGCCCGGGCAGGGCGAACCAGAGAAGACCACCCAGGGCACCGGCCCCAGCGAAGGACGCCACGCCTTTACGCCGGACTGAGCTACGGTCCACTTTTTTGAAAAAGTCAAACGGCCTTTTCCTGTTTGTCCCTCTTCTCCTGTCTCTTCCATGTGAAAGTGAAGCCCAGGACAGGGTGAGGCCATATCTAAATGCTGGATATGTGACCAACGTTTCAAAATGTGACGAGTGTGACAAAGCGGATACCGGAGGTTCAATCAGGGTGGGACTTTTCACACAAGGGAGATTGGGGTTCTATGCTGGTTACCTTTGGTTTAAAGAACATCATCCGGATTACATAGATTATGATGACGAGGCGTTGGTGCATGGCTCCGGGCTTGGCGTAATGATGGGGTGAAGTCATCCCCTACCGGAGTCGCTACCCATGAAGTACCCGAAGCGGAGTCAGTACAAGTACGCGAAGTCCCGATACCGGATTCGGAATTGGCCTGAGTACGAAGCAGGTCTACGCCGCCGTGGTGAC
>JBDHGR010000754.1:0-1414 GCA_039589815.1 Gemmatimonadota bacterium
GGGATGACGAGGCGTCTTCCCGTAATTACCCTGGACGGGCCGGCTGGCTCAGGAAAATCAACCACGGCTCGGGAGGTCGCCCGCCGACTCGGGTACCGACACTTGGATTCGGGTGCCCTCTACAGGGCTCTGACCTTTGCTCTCCTGTCGGCCGAGGTTGCGGAGGAAGAGTGGCCCCGCCTCCCCAGAGAAGCACTGGACCGCTTCCGCATCTGGCTCCGTCCCGCCGGCGCAAGGTTCGAGGTTCTTCTGGCGGACAAGGTCTTGGAGACTGAGCTGAGGACCCCAGAGGTGACGGCGAGGGTGTCTCCTCTATCGGCCCTTCCGGCTGTCCGGGAGTGGCTTCTGGAGGCTCAACGGCAAGCCGGAAGGGATGGGGGTTTGGTCGCTGACGGAAGGGACATGGGGACCGTCGTTTTCCCCGATGCCGAGGTGAAGATCTACCTAACCGCCGATCTCCGGGAGCGTGCACTTCGGCGATTCCTTGAACGAATGGGAAGGGGGCCCGACGAGAAAGAGCTGGAGGACGAGGCCAGGAAGATCAGCGAGCGTGATAACCGAGATTCCAGCAGAGCGGTTGCGCCCTTGAAACGAGCAAAAGGGGCCATTGAGGTGGACACCTCCTTCCTGAGTTTCGAGGCCCAGGTGGAGGCCATTATCGAACATGTAAAAACCTTGACGAAAGGGTAGTGCTCCCGTAGGATTAAGAGCTTTTCTCCCTGCGGTTTTTGGTGTTTTTTTGGTAGGAACCTGAGAGGCGACAGGGGCAAGTGTCTTCCGAAGGGCCGTCGAGGGGTGCCTCGGGCCTTTCTTCATTTCAACCCGGCGACACATTTCGAGCCGGCTCGAGAGGTCTTCCGGGGCATAAGGCTCCGGGAGAAAAAATGACCGATGATCGAATCCACGAAGGACGAGAACCTCACCCCCAACCCCGAAGCCGAGTCTCAAGAAGCGGACACGGCTAAAGCCCCGCCGGTTGAAACCCCGGCGGTCGAAGCCCCGGCGGTTGAACCCCCCCCCATCGAAACTCCCGCCGGCGCTTCTCCGGAAGACGTAACGGAATCCGCGGCTGCCCCCGAGGCATCTGCGCATCCGGAACCTGTCGAGGGGCCGATCCCAGAGTCCGAAGAGGACCCAGGTGACCCCGCGGAAGCGGCTGAAGATCCTGGTGGAACTCCCGCGGGTACCGATGCAGAGGCGGCCGCGCCTCCCGACGAGATCCCGGAGCCCACCCCGGCGGCTCTGGATCCGAGTGCTTCCTCGCCATCGGCGACGGGCGATCTCTATTCAGATCCCTACGGGGAAGAAGAGTTCGACCTCTCCCGGGACGATTTTGAAGCCATTCTTTCCCAGCACCAGGACACTTTCGGTGAGGTGAAGGAAGGGGAGATCGTCAGAGCCAAGGTCCTTCGAG
>JBDHGR010000754.1:1427-2987 GCA_039589815.1 Gemmatimonadota bacterium
TTCAAAGAGACCGATTCGATCGAGGTGGGCGAAGAAATCGAGGTCCTCCTGGAGAGCCTCGAAAACGAGGATGGAGTGGTTGTCCTTTCCAAGAAGAAGGCCGACTTCCTCCGAGTTTGGGAGAAGATCAAGGAAGCCCACGAAGCGGATCGCCCGGTCGAGGGAATGTTGGTGAGGAAGATCAAGGGCGGGGTTACTGTGGACTTGATGGGGGTTGATGCTTTCCTCCCAGGGTCTCAAATCGCCCTTCGGAGGGTTCCAAACATCGACGACCTTCTCGGCCAGAAGTACGACTTCAAGATCATCAAGCTCAATAAACGGCGGCGAAACATCGTTGTCTCCCGCCGGGTGATTCTGGAAGGGGAGCGGGAAAAGAAGCGGGCCACGTTGGTGAAGGAACTCCTCGTGGGTCAGGTGCGGGAAGGCGTGGTGAAGAATATCACCGACTTCGGGGCCTTCATCGACCTGGGCGGCCTGGACGGCCTCCTTCACATCACCGACATGTCCTGGGGCAGGGTCGGCCATCCATCTGAGGTGGTGGACATCGGCGCAAAGTTGGACGTGAAGGTTCTGGACGTGGACTGGAATCGGGAGCGCATTTCACTGGGTTTGAAGCAACTCCTGCCTTATCCCTGGACCGAGATCGACAAGAAGTACCCCATCGGCGCCAGGGTTGTGGGTAAGGTCGTCTCCATCACCAACTACGGCGCCTTCGTGGAGTTGGAAAAGGGAGTCGAAGGGTTGGTTCATATCTCGGAGATGTCCTGGACCCGAAACGTCCGGCACCCGTCGAAGCTCGTTTCCATCAGTGACGAGATCGAGGCGGTGGTCCTGAAGGTGGATACCAAGGACGAAAAGATCTCCCTGGGGATGAAGCAGATCGAGGAGGACCCCTGGCTGGCCCTCCCCATGAAGTACCCAACGGGTACCAAGCTCGATGGGACGGTCCGAAACCTCACCTCGTTCGGTGCTTTCGTCGAGATCGAACCCGGAATCGACGGCCTCGTCCATGTTTCCGACATGAGTTGGACCAAGCGGGTAGAGCATCCGTCCGAGGTGCTCCAGAAGGGAGAAGAGGTCCAGGTCATGGTTCTGGATGTCGACGCCGAGAACAAGCGGATTTCTCTCGGCTTGAAGCAACTTCTGGATGATCCCTGGCCGAGCATATCGGAGCGCTTCGCACCTGGCGTGGAGGGCCCGGGGTCGGTGACGAGGGTCCAGGACAAGGGCCTGGTGGTGGATCTGGGAGACGACATCGAAGGGTTCGTGCCTGGGTCCCATGCCTCAATTGATAATCCGGAAGAACTCGAACGGTACTATGAGCCGGGCGACCCGTGCGAGCTGAAGGTCATGGAGTCCGACGCGGCGAATCGCCGGATCGTTCTCGAGATCACCTCCACGCCTGAGCTCAAGCCGCCGAAGCCGGAGCCCCCGGAGGAGGAGGAAGGCGCTGAAGCCGAGGCCGAGGGGGAAGAGGCCCCCGATGAGGCCGCCCCCGAAGGGGAGGCACCCTCCGAGGAAGAGGCTGGGGCTGACGACGGACCGGAGGAGGAGGCCCCC
>JBDHGR010000755.1:0-2174 GCA_039589815.1 Gemmatimonadota bacterium
TCCGAGGAAGGCGGTGACGGTTGCTGCGACCAGGTGGAGAAATGGGCGCCGAAGAAGGACGATTGGGTCAAATTGGCGTACGAGCATATGGAAATCCAAAAGAAGTGGATCATGGATTTGAGGTCGGCAGTCTGCGAGCACCGGGATTTCCACCGCTCTCCTGAGCCACCCGAGCTCGGACCCCTGAGCTGGTGTAAACAGGACCCGGGTGATCCGCCGCCACCCCCTTGTACCTGGGGTACCTGCGAGGACTAGGGAAACAGTGGATTGGAGCCTCTGAAGTCATCTGCCCGGTGGCTGCAGAGCTCTGGTCCTCAGCCTGCCCGGCGGAACTCTGACGGCTTGCTCCGGATCAGTTGCTTAGAACGAAATACCCCGTCTCGGTGTCGGCATCCCCCACGAGGAGATACAAAAGGAACGGTGGGGAGACTTCTGAGAAGGAGGTCCCGAGAGTGTCGGCCGAGAGCTGGTAAATGCCTTCTTCAAGATTGGGGAACACCAGGGCCCCGGTATGATCGGTACGGCCGGTGTCTGCGACCGTTCCAAGGGTTTCGCACTGACCCGGGCGCGGGGGTGAAAATGCCTGAGTCGCCTGATCGCAGCGCGCCAGTATGACCATCACGTCTGCGACCGGGCCGCCGAGGGTCCCCTCTACTCGGCCAATGGCCGCGGTGTTCGAATAGAGATCCGCTCCAAAACCGGTCTCGAAAAAGAGGCGCTGAATTTCCAACGCGACATCTTCACGGTAATAACCGGTCCCTGCCCTCTCCACCCCGACGCGGAGGGCATCCCATGCCCCCAACTCCGCTAGGGCACGAGCTGACCTCCCCAGCAAGGTGATAGTCCACGAAGGTGGTTGAATCTGATTCAGCGTCGGGAATTGAGCGCCACGCGGCACCCGCCCGCCGGGTGAGGTTCTCCATCCGGTCGGCAGGAAGACCGGTTAGGGTCTGGGAGAGGATCGGCACAGCGCTCTCGCCAATAGCAACCACCTGTTCCAGTTCCCCTCCCCGACACTCGTCACACGAGAGCCAAGCATCGATCAGTCCCCACTCTACTTGGGTTACCCCACGAGAACATCCTGCCAACACCGACGAAGAGAACAGGCACACCGAGAGGATCAAGTACCCCATGAGAGATCCAGGTTGGACTGACCGAGCAGAATGACTCATGGCACCCCCTCCGTGCCTTTAACATCCAGGGAGAGTTTGGGGCAGACTCCCATCTCTTCCACCTGGTCTTTGGGGCATTGCCGGGTAAACGGAAGGGGTGACGTGTGGTCCAGCCAGTTCTCTGAGGGGTCCACCCAGGTGCGAAAAACCTGGCCCAGGGTGAATCGGTTCCGGTTTCCCGGGCAGCTTGTGGTTCCACCCTCATGCATCGCATTAGTGCAGTTGAAACCGAGGTAGGTATAGGTATGACCAAGGTCGTAATTGTAGTTGTTCTGCCCCAGGAAATGGCCGAGTTCGTGAAGGAGCGTGGACCACGGAGCGCCATACTTGATGAGTATCAGGCCGTAATCCATGTACCCCCAATCCCAGCACGTCGTCCCGACCGCACCGGAACCCAGAATCTCCTTTACATACAGAACATGAATCACCTTTTCAGCAGGGTCCATATCCGGCTCTACAAACTGATTCAAATACGGTGCCGAAAAACAGTCTGCTTCTTTGAACTTCACCTCTGTCAAGCCCGGTTCGGGCTCGAGCTCCCGGACCTGCCCGTAGTCCAGCCTTACGCCCATTCGGCTTAAGCGGAGGGCCTCCGCCGCGTATCTCACATCGTCCCGAACGAGCGCACTCAGGTCACCTGCCACGCCTTCCCAAAGTTCAAGTCTAATGTTCCTGACGGGTGCGAGGCCTCGGTGGAAGACATTGCCAACCGAGGTCGTCCATGGAAAAACGCCACCGTTGTCGAGCGTGACACTGTCTTCGACAAGGCCCGCCCCTCGACCAGAGAACACCGCCAGCTCCGGGCCTCCCGTCAACACCCCACCGGTCAAGGTGGAAGGCCCTTCATCCCCGCGGCATCCTTCAACCAGGTTGTCTCCGAATTCTGCGGTACCGGCCACAGCGACAACCTGGTCCCACCAACATTCCGCAGGCATACCTCCAGGTTGGGCCCTTGCATCGACGATCACTGCTTCGGCCGGTGGGACCGGTTCGCCGGCGAAG
>JBDHGR010000756.1:0-2000 GCA_039589815.1 Gemmatimonadota bacterium
TTACCCGAAAGACTGATGTGTGTTGGCAGTGGCCTGGCTTAAATTTTTTTTCGGACGCTCTTGCAGAAGTCGCCCGGTGCGCTCACCGTCCCGGGGTATGGGACGGCGAGAGGGACGTAAGTGAAAAAGCGCGTTCGAACCTGGCGCTGGTTCGGCGTCGAGAGGGAACGGAACGAGAAAGGAGGACGAGGGAGCCGAGGCCCTCCCGGGTAAGGCCTAGTCAGCCGCCCGGTAGTATGTTTGTTGGTAGGTCAGGACCGCTACAGGAAAGCGAGCAGGATCGACAGCAAGTGAGAACGGGTTTACGGGAGCCCGTTGACCAAAACCCAAGGTCTGGGCCGCAGGGGTGCGCGGTCGAGGCGTAAAGGAACAAGCTGCCCCAACTGTGCTGTTGGAGTGCCACGCGGACTGTGGAGGGAAGCTGGCTGGCAAGCATGCGAGTCAAGCGAGGTGAAGGGTGTAGTCCCTGAATCTGAGTAGCATAGCCCCGAGAAGCACCCATTTTGGGATCGTGCCGATACCATGCGTAAGGTCGCAGGCAACATGGGGAGCGCGTTAAAGACGAGCGTTCACCAACCCCCCGGGGTCTCAGACAGCATCGAGCTTGACCACGACGACGGAGTAACCAGGCGAGCATCGGAGAAGGCCCAAAGGTCCTTGGCGAAACATCCCAGATCGAGTGGATAGTAGCCGAGTATGGTCGCCGACCCAAAGGAGGTGGCCAGATGACGCCTATGCGAGGGATGGGAACCAGTGTGACCGCAATGGTTTAGCGATGAAGCGGCTAACCCCCGCTGAGCGAAGGTTCCCACAGTGAGTCGACCGTTGAAGGGGAAACATTGGCGCGATGCAAGGAGCGGCCAACCAATGAGCACAAACCTGAGATGGATAGGAGAAAAGGCACGCAAGGAGCCGAAGTTGGTGTTCACATCGTTGTACCATCACGTAACGGACGTGGACAAGAGGAGTTAGAGGAGAACCTACGGGAGCTGTCGGAGCGGCTGAAGCGGATGGGGTATCGTCCGCAGGCGAAACGGCGCAGTTACATCCCGAAGCCGGGAAGCCCCAAGGGAAGGCCCCTGGGGATCAGCTGTTTCGAGGATAAACTCGTGGAAGAGGCCGTCAAGCGAGTGCTGGAACCGATCTACGAAACCATGTTTCGGGACAGCAGCCACGGGTATCGCCCGGGACGGAACCAGCACGGGTGTCTGGACGAGCTGGGCCGGACCCTCCAGCAGAAGCGCGTGAGCTACGTGTATGAGGCCGATATTCAAGGATTTTTCGGAAACGTGGTGCATCAGTGGATGATCCAGTTCCTCGAGCATCGAGTCGGAGATCCCCGGATGATCCGGCTCATCCAGCGGATGCTCAAAGCGGGCGTGCTGGAGGACGGGCTGGTCGAGGCGACGGAAGAGGGAACCCCGCAAGGCTCCATTGTGTCAAACATTTACCTGCACTATGTGTTGGACCTATGGTTCGACTATAGGGTCAAGAAAGAGGGTCGAGGAGAGGCGTATACCTTCCGCTTTGCCGATGACTTTCTGGCTTGTTTCCAATACAGGGCAGATGCAGAGAGGTACGGAAAGCGCTTACCAGACCGGCTGGGAGAATTTGGTCTGGAGGTGGCGCCGGAAAAGACTCAATGCATCCAATTTGGCCGCTTCGCAAGACAGGACGCACGTCAGCGCGGCCAGAAGCCCAAGGAGTTTACCTTTCTGGGATTCACGCACTACTGCGGGAAGACGAGAGGGGGAACCTTCAAAGTCAAGCGCCGAACCAGCAGAAAGAAGCTGGGAGCAAGCATCAACGAGTTCAGGGATTGGGCGAGGCGCAGCAGGAATGTGATGCGGACGGTAGAGATGATCCGAAGCGCCAAGAGGAAAGTGGAGGGGCATCTCAGCTATTACGCCATAACGGATAATTCGGAGAAGTGTTCCACCTACCTCTACCACGTCACGCGGATCCTGCTCAAATGGCTGAATCGCAAGAGCCAGCGGACC
>JBDHGR010000757.1:0-10224 GCA_039589815.1 Gemmatimonadota bacterium
ACATCCTCACCCCACCCATTATCCGCCCCGACGGGGTTTGGGAGACTACCGACCTGTTCCTGGACGTCTGGATCGATCCGGACGGAGGTTTCGTGGTGTTGGACGGAGACCAGCTGCAGGAGGCCGAAGGAAGGGGATGGGTATCGAAAGCCCAGGCGCAGAGGGCCCGTGAGGAAGTGGAATGGATCGAGAAGGAGTACCGAGCAGGTCGGTGGCCCCCTGAGGTGGTGGAGGATTGGACTCTCGCCCGAGCCCGTCAGTGCTGGTCGTCCACCACCCAAGCCGCGCAGAGCCGTCCTACGTCCAGATAAACCTCCTTCAAAAGCGCCTGGTCCTCTTGGAGCCCGTCGATGAGGCGATCATAACCCTCCAGGTTCATCGCCGGAAGCTCCAAGTCCAAGGTGTGGAAGGCCCCGGAATCAGCAAAAAGAAGTCGGACACTTACCCGTTCGTCGCTCATTTCGAATCTCCGATTCGCCGCAACTCGGGGAGGCTCGCCACAAAGGCCAGCACCATGATGACGGCCGAACTCACACACCACTGGCACCAGGCGTGGATCACAAAAGCTTCCAGATAGGTCAGATAGGCGCTGAACACTACCCCGAGCGCACCACCACCCAACAGGGCGAACGGCACGGCCCTGGACCCCTGAAACCCAGGTTGGAGGCCCAGAAAACTCACCACCATCAGGGCCAGGTAACCCGCCACTCCCAAGGTGGCCACTGGCAGGGGGCCGATCCTGGAGTAGGGGCTGTTCTGGACGGCTTCGCAATTACCGACGCCACAGATCACCTGGCCCACCAACCCCAGGGCATAGGCAAGCATGTACAGAGAGACCAAGAACCCGAGAAGAGCCAGAATCGCTACGACCATCCGGTTTCGGGGTGGAAGAAATGGTGATGAACCCGGCACTGGATTGGTCCGCGGATCACCCGATTCGTCCTGCCTCACCTCACTACCCCCCGGTCAGTTGGTGCCGCTACCACCGAGAACCTCATCCACCGCCTGCTGGATGGTCTCGAAGTAGTAGTCCGGGAGGTTCCGGCTCATCCCCCCTTCAGCACCCACCAGAACGGCAGGAGTCCCACCCAGTCCAAGAGCTTGAGCCAACTCCCAATTGGCCGAAACCTCCTGGGCGTACCGATCGCTTTTCAGGCATCCGTTGAACTCTCTGCTGTCCAAACCCAGAGCCTCTCCATACTCCTGGAAAGTTCCCAGCTTGTCGCTATCCATGCCCCAGGTGATCTGACTCCGGTACAGGCGATCGTGGAACTCCCAGAACCGGCCCTGATCTCCGGCGCACCGGGCTGCCCGGGCCGCCAGGAAGGTCCCGGTCTCCGGACGGGTGTCCAGAACGAAGTCGTAGAAGACCAGACGTGCTTTCCCGCTTTCGACGTATTCCGCTTCCAGCCGCGGGCGTTCGCGGAGGGAGAATGCGGCACAGTGATTACATAGGTAGTCACCAAAGACGATGATCGTGACCGGGGCGTCTGGATCGCCCTTGACCACGGGCACCGCCAGGTCTCTGAGAAGGCGAAGGTCCTCACGGACCTCTTCCAGGTCCACCGGTTCCATCGCTGCCGTCCCCATGGCTTTGGACGCAACGTTGAAACCCAACGCTCCCAGCCCGATCAAAGCCACTGCGCCGAAAACCATGTAGAACCCTTTCAGGTTCCCTCCCGCCTGTCCATCACTCATGTCGTATCCTCTACTCTCATCGTACCGCCAAGAAGCTCGGTTCCCGGCAAAGTCCTTCCTACCCCCGGGCTGCCCGGATTGGTTCCTGGATTGCCGGGCTCCAGGAACCGGGCTGCCCGTTACGCCAGAAGGGCATCCAATGACTGGTCCAGATCCCCAAGGTCGGCCAGGACCCTATCGGGCCCCTCAGCAGCCAACCTCTCCATATCATGCCGCCCGGTAGCGACCGCAACCGTCCTGGTACCTCCGTGCTTCCCACACGCCACGTCCCGGGGGGTGTCCCCCACAACCACCACCGATGAAGCCGGGAAGCTCGTACCCCATGTATCCGAGGCCCGCTGGATGGCTACCGCAGGAAGGTCTTTCCTCAACTCGCTGTCGGACCCGTACCCACCCACGTGGAAGTAGTCCAAAAGCCCGACAGAACCAAGCTTCAGATGAGCCCCCGCCGCGATATTCCCCGTCAGGAGCCCCAGGGCGACCCCGTCCATCGAGTCCAGGAGCCCCAAGAGGGCCCTGACTCCGGGCAGAACCGTCATCGGCATCTGGGTCAGCCTGGATTCCAGCTCACCCAAATACTCCCGCCACAGACGAACGAAGCCCGCTTCGATCACATGGTCGGCAAGACCTTCCAGCTGAAGGAGCTCCCGGGCAATCTGGGGATCGGTCTTCCCTGAGAAATCGTGGCCGACGATGGGGCCCGCCGTCCCGAAAACCGACTCCATGGCGAGCTCGAAAGCCTTCTTTGCCGGTCCTCCCCAAACGAGAGTTCCGTCGATATCGAAGAGAAGCAGCCGCTTCATGGCACCGGTTCCCTGGGCGACTCCCGAGGGACCGCGCCCCCTGACGGATCGCCAGTTCCGGACGCCGGCGTAACCGCTCTGCGAATGGCCTCTTCCGTCAAAGCCCGAGCCACAACCCCCAGAGCAAGGAGGTCACCGGGGGGGTGGGAATGGTCCTCCCCCCCCGTCGAGAGGGCGAACACCACATCCCCGTCGAAAGGAGTGTTCACCGGGGAAATGGCTCTCGGGTACGCAGCGGCAGCCATCTTGGCCAACTTTCCCAGTTCCACGCGAGACAGGGGGAGGTCGGTGGCGACGACAACCAGGGTTGTGTTGGTGCCGGCCATCCCCGGCCAAGCCTCCAGCCAATGTCCCGTCCCGTTTAGGAGAGCCTGATCCGATCCCAGAAAACCACCGTCGTCAGATCTTGCGCCAACCAGGACCGTCCCATCGTCGGCCATCACATCGCCCAGGGCATTCACCAGAGCCAGCACCCCGATGGTGCCATCTCCCCAAACCCTTGATACGCTCCCGATTCCCCCGGGAGACGATCCTTTGACGCCCAGAAGCTTTCCCACCGTCGCGCCGGCACCAGCCCCAACCTGGCCTTCCTGAACCGGCATTGTCGAAGCCGCTGATGCGGCCCGTTGGCCTTCATCGGGACCAGGCCGGCGAACCTCGGGTGACAAGTCGAAAATGACAGCGGCCGGAACCAGAGGAACGGGTGCGACACCGGTATCGAAGCCTTCCCCTCTTTCGCTGAGCCAGTCCATGACCCCGTCGGCTGCAGCCAATCCGAAGGCCGAACCTCCGGTGAGGAGAACAGCATTCACCCGATCCACGAGATGATGGGGAGACAGAACGCCAAGCTCCCGGGTCCCGGTGGCCAGCCCCCGGACCTCCACGGCCCCTCGAAAGGGCCCCAGGACGACGGTGCAACCGCTTCTTCCCCCTGGGACCTCGGCGTGGCCGACCCTGATTCCGGGAACGGACGTGAGCGTCATACGGTCGGCCCTTCCAGAGTTTCGAGAACGGAGGTGTCCATGTTCCCGCCGCTCAGGATCACGGCCACCTTCCTGCCATGTGCCAAGGAGGCATCCGAGAGCAATGCCCCCACACCCACGGCGCCCGAGTACTCCACGACGATCTTTCCCCGGGAAAAGAGGAGCGCTGTGGCTTCACGAATGGCATCATCCTCAACCAGAACCACATCGTCCAGGAGGGCTCGGGCGTGAAGGAATGTGAGGTCGCCAGCCCTTACAGGTTTCAGCCCATCTGCGATCGTGTCAGTACTATCAAGAGTCACGGGCTCTCCCGCTCCCAGGGCTGCATGCATGGTGGGGGCACCCCTCGCCTCCACCCCCATGACCTGGGCTCGGGGAAGGAGGCCCTTGAGGGCCGCTGCAGTGCCTGATGCCAACCCGCCGCCCCCGATGGGGACCAACACGGTTTCCACCTCGGGCCACTCGGCCGCGATCTCCAACCCCACCGAACCCTGCCCTGCTATGATGAAGGGATGATCGAAAGGAGGAACCAGGGTCAGGCCTTCGTCCTCGGCGATAACCATGGCCCGGGTCTTACGATGCTCAGAGGTCGTGCCCTCCAAAACCACTTCTGCTCCCAGGCGTTTTGCGCCCTCGATCTTCACCCCTGTGGCGGTCGTTGGCATGACCACCACCGCCCTGATTCCCTTCAAACCAGCAGCGAAAGCCACGGCCTGCGCATGATTCCCCGAGGAATAGGTGATAACTCCCCGGTTCAAGTCTTCTTCGGCCATCTGGGACAGGAAGTTGTAGGCCCCCCGCATCTTGAAGGACCCGGCCCTCTGTAGGGACTCGCACTTCAACCGAATCTCCCCACCGAGTTCCTCGGAGAGATCGGGGAACGGGAGAAGGGGGGTTTGGAGAGCTACACCTTCGATCCGAGCCGCAGCAGCCCGTATCTCCTCCAGGGTCACCAAGCCGGTCGCGGGGGATGTGAGGTCCAGGACCTACTCCTCCTCGGCCCCGACATCCTCGGAGTCCTCGGCCGGTAGGCCCCCGTCCACCTCACCCCACCTGCGCCCACCCTCGGCCCCTGGACCCATCCCCGGCACCGCATCCGCCTCCTCCATCTCGTCGGCATCTTCGGCAATGACCCGGGCTACATCCACCACCTGGTCTTCTTCGTCCAAATTCACCAGGCGGACTCCCTGCGTGGCCCTGCCAATGGTCCTGATTTCGGCAACGCGCTGGCGGTTCACCACGCCGTTTCGGGTGATGAACATGAGCTCATCCCCCTCCACAACGGACTTGATGGCCACCACGCGGCCGGTCTTCGAAACCGGTTTGATGTTGATGACACCCTTTCCGCCCCGCTGTTGGAAGCGGTAGGCGTCCACCATGGTTCGTTTTCCCATCCCCCCCTCGGTCACCACCAAAAGGGTGGATTCCGGCCTCCCGAGGGTCACCATTCCCACCACCTCGTCCCCCTTGGCGAGGTTGATTCCCCGCACCCCCGAGGTCGCCCTGCCGATCGGACGTGCATCTTTCTCGCTGAACCGGATCGCCATCCCGCTCCGGGTTCCGAGAATCACCTCGACCTCACCGGTGGTCACCCGCACATCGATCAGCTCGTCTCCGTCCCGAATATTGATGGCGTTGAGGCCCACTGCCCTAATATTCCCATAGGCCGAAAGGGCAGTCTTCTTCACAAGACCCTCACGGGTTGCAAAAAGCAGATAGAGGTCGTCGCTGAACTCCCGCACAGGCACAACCGCCGCGATGTCTTCCTCCTCGGACATGTTCAATAGGTTCACGATGGGTTTACCCCGGGAATGACGCCCTCCCATGGGCAGTTCCCAAACCTTCAGCCAATAACACTGTCCGGACCGGGTAAAGATCATGAGGTAGTCATGAGTGGATGCCACGAAAAGGTGCTCCACCCAGTCCTCTTCCTTCGTTCCCATGCCCCTGAGTCCCCTCCCACCCCGCCGTTGGGCCCGATAGGCATCGACTTCAATCCGCTTCACGTACCCCTGGCGCGACACGGTAATGACCATGTCTTCCTCAACGATCAAATCCTCCTCGCTGAGGATGACGCCGCCCGGAAGAATCTCAGTCCTCCGATCGTCGCCGTACTTTTCAGCCAACTCGCTGAGCTCATCGACGATGATCCCCATCCGCCGGTCCCGGCTAGCCAGGATACCTTCCAGTTCTCCAATGCTGTCCCGGAGCTCTGCCAGCTCCCGGTCCAGTTTTTCCATTTCCAGACCGGTCAGACGGGCCAGACGCATGTTCAGGATGGCATCGGCCTGGATCTGACTGAGCTCGAAGGCGGCTCGGAGTCGGATGGCGGCGGCTTCGGTGTCCTCGGAGCCCCGGATGATCTTGATGACCTCGTCAATGTTGTCGACGGCGATCTTCAGGCCCTCCAGGATATGCTCCCGCTCCTTGGCCTTCCGGAGCTCGTACTCACTCCGCTTCACCACCACCTCATGCCGGTGATCGACGAAGTGGAGAAGCATCTCCCGAAGGCCCATGACCTTCGGCACCCCGTCCACAAGCGCGAGGAGGATGGTCCCGAAGGTGGTCTGCATCTGGGTGTGTTTGTACAGACGGTTCAAGACCACCCGGGGAATGGCGTCCCTCTTCAACTCGATGACGACCCGGAGGCCCTCCCGGTCGGACTCATCCCTCATGTCCCGGATGTCAGGAAGCTTCTTGTCCCGGACCAGCTGGGCGATTTGTTCGATGAGCCGGGACTTGTTCACCATGAAGGGGATCTCGGAGATGACGATACGTTCGCCTCCCCCGGGCAACTCCTCCACCTCCGCTCTGGCCCGCATCAGGATGCGTCCGCGACCCGTTCTGTACGCGTCCCGGATCCCTTCCTGCCCGCAGACAAACCCAGCCGTCGGGAAGTCCGGGCCGGTGACGTGCTCCTCCAGCTCCTCCTGGGTCAGATCGGGGTTCTCGATGAGGGCGATGGTGGCGCGGACGACCTCCCGCAGGTTATGGGGAGGGATATTGGTAGCCATCCCCACCGCGATTCCGGAGCTCCCATTGATGAGAAGGTTCGGGACCTTCCCCGGGAGGACCGTGGGTTCTTCGAGCCGGCCGTCGAAGTTGGGGACGAAATCGACCGTTTCCTTGTCGATGTCCTCGAGAAGCTCCATGGCTAAATGCTTTAGACGGGCTTCGGTATACCGATAGGCCGCAGCCGAATCTCCGTCCACGGAGCCGAAATTCCCCTGGCCATCCACCAGGGGGTATCGGAGGGAGAAGTCCTGGACCATCCGGACCATGGAGTCGTAGACCGCCATGTCCCCATGGGGGTGAAACTTCCCCAGGACGTCACCAACGACGGTGGCGCTTTTTTTGTAACCCCGACCAGGGCTCAGCCCCAGCTCTCTCATGGCGTAGAGGATGCGGCGATGGACCGGTTTCAGGCCATCACGTACGTCCGGAAGAGCCCTCTGGACGATGACGCTCATGGAGTAGTCGATGAACGACTCCCGCATTTCGTCTTCCAGGAGGCGAGGAAGAACCTTCTCCCCAGCCTCGGTTTCCCGGATGTCCTGGAGGTCTCCGTTTTCCAGATTATCCATTCGCTACCTTCATCGATGAACGCTCAGGTGACAGCTTTCCGAACCTTCGGACGGACCCGTTGGGATAATTTGGAAGGAAGGGACCATCAAGAGCCGAAACCGTCACGCAGCCTGTCTCCGGGCGAAGCCGGGAATCAGCCCCGGTGGACCGAAGCTCGTGAGAACTCTGAAGTCCTTGAAAAATAACGACAAACGGGAGGTTTTGGAACCGCTGGCGGAGGCGGTTTGACCCACGCCAGGGTTCGACTCGAGGCAGGTTTCAGGGCCGGCTCATGCCACCGCCACAAACTCACTGACTTCCGCTCTACCGGCCCCTTTCAGGGCCTCCCTGATCTCCTCCCGACCACCGCTCTTCCCTACCGCGGCCACCGAAAAAACACCCCTTAATCCGAGAGCCTCCTCGGGTCGCAGGACCCGAACTCCGTGGACCTCCTGGCCGACCTTTCTAGGATCCAGGTCTACGAAGGCCAGAAGGGACCCACCCTGAGCCACCAACTCCTTCGCGAAAGCCTTCCCGACGGGCCCAGACCCCCATACGACCACACGCCGTCCCGTGCGGAGAAGGGTCTTCAGGAGGAAGTGGACTCTGCACCTCCGAAATGCGTCGGCCGAGTAGGCCTCATGGGTTCGTGAGAGCCGGTCTTCGCCCTCGCGCCAGCGCAGGAGAACATCCGGGACTTTGGCAAACCGGCCCCCACCCTCCCAGAGCCTGAACACCAGGTCGTAGTCCTCCGGCCACCCCATGGCTCGATACCCCCCCAACAGGTCCAACGTGTCCGCTCGGAGGAGGAAGGTGGGGTGGGGGATCGGACACTCCACAAAGAGGTCCCGAACCAATTCTTCGTGGGTTGTGAGCCCGTTGATCCAACGTTGGTAGCGGGAGGCGCCCTCTCGAACCCTCTCCCGAGGGAAATAGGCCACCCCGGTTCCGCAGAGAACGATTCGACGATCAGAGCGCATGACCTCCATCTGGCGCTGAAACCGCTGGGCGAAGGCACCGTCATCGGCATCCATGCGAGCCAGGTAGGCGCCAGTGGCTTGGGCCCGGGCGAATTCCAGGGCCGGGACGAGTCCATGAGGATCCCTGGTGAAAACCCTGAACCGGGAGTCCTGCTGGGCCACCGATCGGAGGATCTCTCCCGTGCCGTCGGTGGATCCGTCGTCCACTACCACGACCTCGAAATCGGAGAAGGTTTGGCGAGCCACCGATTCCAAGGCGCTCCGGACCACAGCCTCGCCATTTCGGACGGGGAAAAGCACGGAGAGGGGAGGAGACACAGCCATGGTTGGCAGGTCAGGAAGAAACGGGCGGAGGAAGGGGTGGAGATCGGTCCAGTAGGGGCGCAAGGAACCTCCCGGTGAGGCTCTCCGGCACCTGTGTGATATCCTCGGGTCGCCCCATGGCCACTACCTCGCCACCCCGGGCGCCGGCACCGGGTCCGAGGTCGACGACCCAATCCGCCGTTTTGATGAGATCCAGGTTGTGCTCGATGACGACCACCGTGTGCCCCACCTCCAGGAGACGATCCAGGACCCCCAAAAGTTTTCGAATATCCGAGCCCGACAACCCTGTCGTCGGTTCGTCCAGCACATAGAGCTTTCGACCCTTCCTTCCGGCGCCTCCCGCCAACTCCCTGGCGATCTTCAGCCTTTGGGCCTCTCCACCCGAGAGGGTCGGCGCAGGTTGTCCAAGGCGGAGGTAACCAAGACCCACCTGTTGGAGATGCCAGAGCGTTTGGCCCAAACGGTCTTCCTTGATGAAGAAGCGGATGGCCCTGTCCACCGTGAGCTCCAGCACCTGGGCCACATTCAGGCCCTTGAAGACGACATCCAGGAGATCCGGTTTGTATCGTGTTCCACTGCAAACTTCACATGGTACGAACACGTCTGCCATGAAGATCATCTCCACCTCAACCCTTCCGGCACCCTTGCAAGCCTCGCATCGGCCTCCCTCGACATTGAAGGAGAACGCCCCTGGGCCATATCCCTTTTGTCGGGCCAAGGGAAGGTTTGCGAAGATCTTGCGGACCTCGTCCCACGCTTTGATGTATGTCACCGGGTTGGAGCGCGGAGTTCGTCCGATGGGCGACTGATCCACCAGCACGACTTCATCCACCAGGGTCGTGCCCTCGAGAGCCTGGTACTCGCCCACCGTCTCTCCCAGGTGCTCCTTCGCGGACGTCTCCCCGCCACCCAACTCCTTCTCCAGGGCCCGGAAGAGAACGTCATGAACCATCGTCGATTTCCCCGAACCGCTGACACCGGTGACCACGGTAAAGGCCCCCAGGGGAATTTCAACGTCCACCTCCCGAAGGTTGTGGAGCTTCGCCCCCTGCAAGCTCAGTCGAGGGCCGTCCACCCTCCGGCGGTCCCTCGGTACTGGGATGGCCTCCCTCCCGGAAAGGTAGCGGCCCGTAACCGTATCTGAGGCCTCCAATGCCGACGGCGACCCCTGGAAAACCACTTCCCCTCCCTTCTCTCCCGAGGCCGGCCCGAGCTCGACGACATGGTCCGCTGCCCGGACGGCCATGGAATCGTGTTCCACCACTACCACGGTATTCCCTACGTCTCTCAGGCGGGCCAGGAGTTGAAGAAGGGCGTCGGTATCCCTGGGGTGCAGGCCAATGGTGGGCTCGTCCAGGACATAGAGGGCGTCCACCAAGCTGGAGCCCAGGGAGTTAGCGAGGTTGATTCGCTGTCCCTCCCCCCCGGAGAGGGTCCGTGTCTGACGATCCAGTGTCAGATACCCGAGGCCCACTTCCACCAGGAAGCTCAAGCGGGACCGAATCTCCCGAAGGATACTCTCGGCGATCCGAGTCTCCATCTCAGGCAGTTCCAATTCCCTTACCCAAACCTGAAGTTCGTCCAACGGAAGGGTGGAAACCTCGGCAATCGTGCGGTTCCCGACCCGGACCTGAAGTGCTTCCGGGCGAATCCTGGACCCTCCACACTCCCTGCAGCGCCTGGCGCTCTGGTACTGGCGGAGGAAGACGCGAATATACCGCTTGTAACGCTTCCTCTCCTTGGACCGCAGGAAGGGAATCACCCCTTTTAACCCCTCGCCACCGTAGAGGACCGTGGTCCTGAAATCCTCAGGCAACTCATGCCACGGGGCATAGATGGAGAGTCCTTGGTCCTGGGCGAAGTCCCTGAGCC
>JBDHGR010000758.1:0-5661 GCA_039589815.1 Gemmatimonadota bacterium
GGGACAGTCAGAAGGAACCGAAGAAGAAGGGGCAACAGGAACGTGGATCCGAATAAGCGGTTCTACATCACTACCGCCATCGATTACGCCAACGGCTCTCCCCATCTGGGCCACGCGGTCGAGAAGATCGGGGCAGACGTGGTCGCCCGGTACCATCGCCGGAAAGGGGAGCACGTCCATTTCGTCATCGGGATGGACGAGCACGGGCAGAAGGTCCTTCAGAGCGCGGACACAGCAGGCGTGAGCCCACAGGATTGGGTGGACGGGATTGCCCGGGAGTTCATCGAAGCTTGGGACACCCTGAGCATCAGCCACGACGATTTCATCAGGACCACGGAGAAGCGACACCACCGGGCAGTGCAGGAGATCATTCGGCGCATCGAGGCCAAGGGCGATCTCTACCAGGGAACTTACTCGGGTTACTACTGTGTGGGTTGCGAAGGCTACAAGACCAGGGAGGAGCTGAGACAGGAAGAGGACGAGGTTCTCCGGTGTCCGACGCACCCCTCTCTCGACGTCCAATGGATGGAAGAGGAAAACTGGTTCTTTCGCCTATCGGCCTACACGGAACCCCTTTTGAAGCTTCTGGACGATCGGCCGGAACTGGTACAACCCGAGATCCGGCGAAACGAGATCCGTAAGGTCCTGGAGGGTGGGTTGGAGGACATCTCTGTGTCCCGTGCTCGCCTTCCCTGGGGAGTTCCCTGGCCCGATGATCCGGACCACATCGTCTACGTATGGCTGGATGCCCTCACGAATTATCTGACCGCCGTGGGCTTCCCGGATGAAAGTTACCTGAAGAGTTGGCCTGCCGACGTCCACGTGATCGGAAAGGACATCACGCGGTTCCATTGCCTATACTGGCCGGCGTTCCTTCTGAGTGCCGGAATTGAGCTTCCCAGGACCGTTTGGGCCCACGGGTTCGTCACGTACGGCGGGCGAAAGCTATCCAAGTCGGCCGGAGTGACTTTCGAGCTAGCCGAAGCCATCGACCGACACGGGCCGGATGCCTTGCGGTATTACCTGCTCCGGGAAGTCCCTTGGAACGGTGACGGCGACATTACCCGGGAACGCTTCGACGAGCGGTACACTTCCGAATTGGCCAACGATCTCGGGAATCTGGCCAACCGGTCTCTGACCATGTTGGAGAAGTACCGGGGCGGAGTCGTTCCGTCAGCCCCGCCTAGGGCCCTCGACGACGCCTGCAGCAAGGCTGTGGACCAGTACAGAAAGGTGATGGACTCCGGGCTCCTCCATCTGGGCATCGCAGCAGCCATGGACCTGGTCTCCCAGGCAAACGGCTTCATCGAGAGACAGGCCCCTTGGTCCTTGGCCAAGGACCCAGCCGGAGGCCCTGAGCTGGACGCAACCCTGGCCTCCCTGGTCAGGGCTTTGCTCGTGGCCGGCACCCTTCTCCACCCCTTCATGCCGGAGCGGATGGGCGAACTCACCCGCCGTCTCGGCACGGGGAAAGTCCCCACTCTGGAGGAGGCATTGGCCCTGGATTTGAGTGGCCACAGTGTAATTCGAGGGGAACCTTTGTTTCCCAGACCTGACCTCCGGGCCCCCTGAGAGGACGGCCGGTTGACACGGTTCGGGAATCTCGCCTAGGTTCATTCGCCATTAATCAAAGAGGTCGTCCGACCGCCGCTCTCGGAAGAGGTGGGCCCGGGCGTTATGCATATGCCGAGGAGGCACGAGCCGTCCGCGCATGAAACAAGAGAAGTGGACCCTTCTCCTTCTGGGGGATACCCCGGAAGGTATCCGTCAATTCACACTGTCACCCAGCGTCCTTCGGTGGATCGCCGGGGGCTTCGGGCTTTTTTCCCTTACCATTCTCGTCCTGGGAGGGCTGCTCCTTTTTAACGGGGGAGCCTTCATCCAAGCCAGTTCCCTGGCCCGGGAGAACTCTCTCCTGACGGAAGAGCTCCAGACGTTCCGTTCCCGGGTCGACGGACTGGAGGAGACCATCGCCCACTTGGGCGAGCAGGACAGCCGGGTGCGCCTTTTGGCCGGGCTGGATGCCATGGATGAGGAGATCCTCGAGGTCGGGATCGGGGGGCCAGGGTTCGCCACCCCAGAGGTACGCCCTCTGTGGGGGGTAGACTCCGCCTTGAGCAACGAAGCTTTCACGGTGGAATACGACTTGGGTGCCTTGGAACGCCGAGCCCGTCTTCTTGCTGCGAGCCTGGCCGAAGCCTCGGATAGCCTTTCAGCCCACCGGGACGTGCTGGAAGCCACTCCGTCCATCTGGCCAACCGCCGGAGTCCTCAGCAGTCGATTCACAACCTCCCGCCTCCACCCGATTCACCACCGTGCACTCCCTCACCAGGGAGTGGACATTTCGGCGCCGCAAGGCACGCTCATACTGGCCGCCGCCAAGGGAACCGTCACCTTCGCGGGGTGGAAAAGCGGGCTGGGGAATACCGTGGAGATCGACCACGGACACGGGTATGTGACGCGCTACGGCCACGCGTCCAAGATGCTGGTTCGGAGGGGTGAGACGGTCAAGAGAGGTGAGGTCATTGCCCATGTAGGTAGCACGGGCATCTCCACTTCGCCTCACCTGCACTACGAAGTCCACGTCGGCGGCGTCGCCGTTAACCCCATGAACTACATTATCGGAAGAGTTCTCCCCTGAGGGAGGTAGTAGGCCGATTGCCCGCCATGTACTGATCTTGATGGCGGAGGCGGGAATTCTTACCTTCCGGCCGATCTTAAACAGTGAACTCGGGAGCGTCATATGAGGCGTAGTTGGCTTTTTCTGGTTGCCGTCGGCTTTCTTTTCACCGCCGGCTGTGGGCCCGGCCAGGTGGCAGTGACGTCGGAGATTGAGGTCCCGGATCCGGACACGGAAGGGGCAATGGTCACCCGACCTATCGCCGACCTGGAAATCCAGTTGATTCCATTCGATCGTGATGCGGTGTTTGATTCCCTGACCGCAGCCTTCCCCACCCCGGAACCCGAAATCCCCGAAGACCTCCTCGCTGCGCAGCGAGAGATCGCCGCGGCGCAGGCGGAGTGGCAGCGCGCGGAAGCCCTGTGGGGCAACGGCCGAGCCAATCTCCAGCGAATCAGTGACCAGATGGAGCCCCTGAACCGAGCTGAGGCCGCGTACGTCCGCCTTTTTCAGGAATTCCAGGACGTGGAGAGGCAGGTCGCAAGGGCTGAACGGACAAAGAACCAGGCATTCGAGGTTTTCACCGGCCTTCAGGAAGGCTACATCCAGCGGCGGGACTCCATGCGGATCGTGAGGGATCGGTGGGCTGAAGAGGCGTTCGCCCCCGTCCTGGACGTGTTCGCCGTGAAGGCGCGGGAAGCGGGACAGGATTTCTTGGTGGATACCACCGACGCTCAGGGGTATACCCTCGTCGACGTTCCGCCGGGCCAGTGGTGGGTGCACGCTTACTACGAGCAAGCCTATTCTGAACTTTACTGGAACATCCCCATCACGGTGGAGCGGGGTGACCCCATCCCGGTCCGCCTGGATGCAGGAACGGCGGAGGTCCGCCCGGTCCTCTGATTCATCTTTCCGAGGGCCCTGACTCCCCTCGGTGAAGCTGAACAGCGGGGTCTCCGGCCCCCGGGGTCGCTTGTGCGGCTCCGGGGGCGGTCCTCCCTTCCGCCATGATCGAATCCTTCCCAGCAGTCATCCCTGCCGCAGGGCGCTCCCACCGGATGGGAACACAGAAAGCCCTCCTCGACGCAGGAGGAAGGACCTTTCTCGCCCGAATCCTTTCGTCGCTGAAGGATGGAGGAGCGGGGCCCCTCATCGTCGTGGTCAGGAGCTTCGAAGACCCGGTGGCGGAGGAAGCTCGGGTCCATGGAGGTCAAGTGACCCTGAACCCCGACCCGTCCCCCGGACCCGTTTCATCCCTTCAAGCTGGAATCCGATCGCTCCCCGATGCGGCTCCAGGGGTCCTGTCCGCCCCGGTCGACCACCCGCTCTTCTCGCCGGACACCGTCCGGGCCCTCATCCGAGGGTTCGCGAAGACAGGGGCCCCCTTGGTGGTGCCGGCCTTCGAGGGGTGGCGCGGACACCCGGTGCTGTTCGGCCGTGAGCTCTTTCCGGAGCTTCTGGAAGAAGACCTCCCCGAGGGGGCCCGAACGGTCATCCGCCGCTATCTTCAGGACCGGCTCCAACTGTCCGTTGAGGACCCGGGGATCCTTGCTGACATCGACACGCCGGAGGAATACCGGAAGCACTTTTCCTGAAGCGTTCCTGACATGCCGAAACCCGCTCCCCTCTCACCAGCCCGAACAGCGGCCCACCTCCTCTCTGCCATGGAGGCCGGGGAGAAGGCCGCCGTTGTAACCGTCGTTTCCCACCCGGACCCCTCCATGGCCGGCGCCAGGGTTTTCGTGCGTGGCGAAGATCTGTGGGGTTCCTTCGATGATCCCATGGCAGACGACGCAGCCAGAGGACTCGCCATGGAAGGCCTGGCAGGAAGCCCCGACATCCTTTCGGGTCTCCACCCCCTCCCCCTTTTCGGAGGAGGGGAGGCGTCGGTCTACCTTGAGCTTCACCACCCACCAGCCGAGATGGTCATCGTCGGCGCCGGCCATCTGGCCCAACCCCTTTGCACCCTCGGCTCTGTCATGGGCCTCCGGGTGCGGGTTCTGGACGACCGCCCCGAGTTCGCCACCCGGGAACGGTTTCCCGAAGCGGTGGAGGTCAAACGGGTGGACTTCTCCAATCCCTTCGCAAACGTCGGGCTTCACCCTTGGAGCCATGTCCTCCTCGTGACCCGGGGACATCGGTACGACTTCGAGTGCCTGCGGAAAGTCTTGCAACACGATCCCCTTCCTGGTTACGTCGGGATGATCGGGAGTCGGCGCCGGGTAAGGGCCACCTTCAAATCTCTTCTGGAAGAGGGGTTCACAAGGGAGGTCCTGGGCCAGGTCCGGGCGCCGATCGGGTTGGAGCTCGGGGCGGAAACCCCGGCAGAAATCGCAGTCAGCGTTGCCGCAGAGATAGTGCAGCTTTGGAGGGGTGGATCCGGGGTTCCTATGAGAGAGGTGGAGAGGGTATTGGAGCGCTTCGCTTCGGACCCGAGCGAGTCCAAGCCGGATGGCCCCGAAAGGGACGAGGATGAATGACAAATGAAGAGAGGGACATCTATCAGGGAATCCTGGACGCCCAAAAAGGGAGCCGCCCCTGCGCCCTTGCCACGGTGGTAGCGACCCGGGGTTCCACGCCCAGAAAAAACGGCGCGAAGATGTTGGTGGATCCCGCCCAGGGCCTCATTGGAACGGTTGGAGGAGGTTGCGGTGAGGCCGAGGTCATCACAGCCGCCGAACGGGCCCTGGAGACGGGGAAGCCGCTCATCGTCGAGGTCGACCTGACCGATGATCCCCTGGCCTGGACGGGCTCGGTCTGTGGGGGTGTTCTTCAGGTGTTCGTAGAGCCAATCTACCCCGAAACCAGTGAGTAACCATCCGCGTTCGGTTACGATCAACTACTTCCGGCCACCTGAACGCAGGGAAGTTTTCATCCAGAAGCTTCTCCTGGACACTCCTGACGTGAAAATCACCCTGGCCGAATCAGTGCCCTTCGATCCCCCCATTCGAATCCAGGAGAGGGTGGCATTAGAGGCCGGATCTGACGCGGTCTGGTTCACCTTTCCCGGACTGTGGCACGACATCGGACGCTTCTTTTTT
>JBDHGR010000759.1:0-9481 GCA_039589815.1 Gemmatimonadota bacterium
CCGGTGAGATAAAAGAGCTCAGAGTCCGGCCGGTATCGATGCTCCGTGTCCCGGGATCGGTGGAGAACGGGCGCGGATAGAAGAACCAGCGCACCTCCCTCCAAGGACTCACGAACTCGGGCTCTCCGAGCGGCAAATGTCTCGGGGGAAAACCCCAAAAGGTTTTGGGTCATGGCATTGGTGTCCGGTGAATCATCCCTTCAGGACCCCCAGGGGCTTGAGGCGAGCGACTTTTTTCCCGATTCCGGCTCGGTGAACAACGTCCACGACCTCCGCAACGTCCTTATAAGCCTCGGGGATTTCCTCCGCGACCGTCGAGAAAGAGGACGCTCTCACCTGAACCCCCAGCTCCTCGAACTCATCCCTCAGATTCCTTGTTCTCGCCTGCTTCTTCGCCTGGCGCCGACTCATCCTTCGGCCGGCGCCGTGGCAGGTGGACCCGAAGGTTTCAGTATAAGCTCCTTCGGTTCCCAGGAGGACATAGGAATACCGTCCCATATCCCCGGGGATAAACACTGGCTGGCCGATATCCTTGTAGGCCGGACCCAACTCAGGGTGACCGGGGGGAAAAGCACGGGTCGCCCCCTTTCGATGAACGCATAAGGTGGTTTCCCGCCCCTCAACCTTGTGCCTCTCGAACTTCGCGATGTTGTGGGCCACGTCATAGACCAAACCCATTCCGAGTTCCGACGCCTCCGCGCCAAGAACGCTCTCGAATGCTTCCCGGACCCGGTGTCCCATCATCTGGCGATTCGCGAAAGCAAAGTTGGCGGCTGCCCGCATCGCCCCCAGGTACCGTCCTGCTTCAGGCGAATCCAGAGGGGCGCATACCAGCTGCTTATCCGGGAGATCGATCCCATACCGGGTTGCGGCCCTCAACATCACGTCCAGGTAGTCGTCGCAGACCTGGTAACCGAGGCCCCTGGACCCGGAGTGGATGAAAACGGTCACGATCCCTTTCTCCAAACCCAACCGGGCGGCGGCAACTTCGTCGTAGACCTCCTCAACCTCCCCGACCTCGACGAAGTGGTTCCCGCTCCCTACGGTCCCGACCTGGTCCCGCCCTCTTTGGATGGCCCGATCGCTGACCTGGTCCGGATCGGATCCAGGAATGGTCCCCTGATCCTCGATGTGCTCCAGATCCGTGGGGTACCCGAACCCGTTTTCCACCGCCCAGGCAGCGCCCCGGTTGAGGATAGAACGGATGTCCTCGGGCTTGAGGACGAACTTCTTATACCCCTTCCCTACCCCTGCTGGGATGGTTTCGAAGAGACGATCCATAATCTTCGGCAACCGGTGGCGGAGGTCTCGGGACCGAATGGACGAGCGGAGGAGGCGGACTCCACAGTTGATGTCATATCCGACCCCTCCGGGAGAGACCACTCCGCCCCGGTCGGGGTCGAAGGCGGCCACGCCCCCGATGGCAAACCCGTATCCCCAGTGAATATCCGGCATTCCGATCGACCGCCCTACGATTCCAGGGAGTTGGGCCACGTTGGCCACCTGCTTGATTGCCTCGTCACCGCGGATATCCCTCATGAGGTTGTCATCGGCGAAGATGAGTCCGTCGACCCTCATCTTACCCTGGCGGGGGATCAACCACCGGTGGGCGTCGAGTCTTACCAGCTCCAAAGCCACCTCCCAGGCTCCGTCTCCGTCGGTTCAGACATGGGAACCCCGCTTACACATCGAAGATCACCCTCCCCCACCACCCCTCTTCCTTGGGTCCGACCTCGAGGCCGTGGAGGGTCACTCCTTTTATCTCCCTGACCCGGGGCCCCTGGTCGACACGCCCCATCGCATGCCCCGTCAATCCGAATCCCTGTCCGTCCTTGGCCTCGGAGAGTGCCGTGTGCAGAAGCATCAGCTCCGCGTCCACAACCACAAACCCGTCCGCATCTTCCCAGTACAGAACCGTCCGGAGCCAGGACCGAAAGAGCGCATCCAGCTCCTCCACCGCCAATTCGACGACTCTGGTATCGGTTTCTTGGTCCTGGAGGTGGGATTCACCCTCAGTTGAAGGGAGCCTTTCCAACACCAGCCACATGGCCCCCAGGGCCGCCCGCCGAAAAAGCTCCGGCAGGTCCGAAGCGAAGATCTCGAGGCCGACATCGGCAGTATGATCCAACCCCAGCACCCCGGGAACAGGAATTTCCTCGGGCCCGATCACACCAATTCTGTCCTTTCCGGTCCGTGGTAGAGCTCCCGGTTGCTCAGCCCGGATTCTCGACCAGGAAGTGGACAAACCAGCTTCGGATTCGCTCGAGCCGGTCCACCAGAAGCCAGGGGTCTCCGGTCCTTGAAAGGCCGTGGGAAGACCGGGGATAGCGTACCATCTCTACGGGTACGCCTCGTTTCTTCAAAGCCATGAACCACTGTTCCCCATCTCCGATGGGGGTCCTGTAGTCGTTTTCGGAATGAATGATGAGGGTGGGCGCCGATACGTTTTCCACGTAGGAGATGGGCGACAGGCGCCGGTAAAGATCCCTCTCTTCCCATGGGGGTCCGAAGAACTCAAACTCCGTCAATCCCTGGGCATCGGAGGATCCGTACCAACTCTCCCAGTTCGTGATGGAACGTGAGGTGACGGCAGCCTGGAAACGATCCGTTGTGGCCGTGAGCCAATTGGTCATGAACCCGCCGTAGCTTCCGCCGCTCACTCCGAGGCGTTCTGGATCCGCGTCCGGGTATTCGACCAGGGCCGCATCGATGCCACCCAGGTAGTCCTCCTTGTCCACGATCCCCCATTCCCCCCGGGTGGCATATTGAAACTCGTGCCCATACCCAGAGGACCCTCTTGGATTGGTGTAGAGGACAAAGAAACCGGCCTCGGAGAGCACATGGAAAGTGGGAAAAAAGGTGTTTCCATAGGCGCTGTGGGGCCCTCCGTGGATCTTCAGGATCAGGGGATAGGATGTCCCCTCCCGATATCCTACCGGGCGGATCACCCATCCCTCCACCTCTGTGCCATCGCCTGAGCTCCAGGTCAGCCGTTCGGCTGGCATGAGCGTCACATTCCGAAGCCAATCATCGTTGAACCCGGTGGCCTTTTGTTCGGTGGAGCCATCTCCGGATCCCACGTAGAGCTCCGTGGGTGTCACGGCGTCGGTCGAGATGAAGGCCATGACCTGATCATCGTCGGAGAAGGAGAAGTCTGACAGGCGGCGGTTTCCAGTGGATATCTGTTCGGTTTGGCCACCCTCGGGAGCTACCGAGAACAAGTGACGGTTCCCACCAATGCTGGCCTCGAACCGGATGCGGTCTCCAGCCTGGTTCCATTCCGGGCTTCCGGGCCGCAGGTCCCAATCTGCCGTGAGGTTTACGGGCGCGCCCCGAAAACTCCCGTCGGAACCGATTTCTACGACCATCAGGTCGGTTTCCGCCCCCCGCTCGGGAGTAGAAAGAAACGCCATCATCCGACCGTCTGGAGACACGGAGGGGTTTGACTCACTCCCGGGGTTGGTCGTCAAACGTCTGACCGGGCCCCCGGCAGTCGGCACGGTCCAAAGATCCCCCGTGTTTTCATCATTGAGCTCGTCGTCCTCGTGTTCGTCACCGGTGAAGAAGATCTGCCTACCATCCTGCGACCATACCACTCCACCCACGGAGAACGTTAGGTTTGTGAGTTTTTCGGCCGGTCCCCCAGCCGATTCTACGATGTATAGCTGCCTTTTCTCGGCCACAGAGAAATGGGGTCGAAGAGTCAGAACCCCATCCCTTTTGTATCGGATTGAAGTGACCACCCGCCCGTCGAAGCGTTCGGCATCCAGGGTGGATGAGATGGCGTCCGGGGCAATCCAACCTTCACGGTTGGCCCCATCGTCCTCGTCTCCATCGGGTTCTTGATCCTTGGTGAAGGCGATCCATTCCCCCGAGGGCGACCAAATTGGAGTCCCCTCCACACCATCAATGTGGAAGGCCTCCCCTCCCGGACCGTCGACCCTGAGAAACCAGACCGTGTTCGGATCCTCTCCTCGCTTCGAGGAGAATGAGAGGAGGGATCCGTTCGGAGACCAGGACGGTGAGGAGGATTCAGCAGTTGGATCGGTGATCCGGAATGCTTCGCCATCCGGTCGGCCGTCCCTGAGAGGCTGAAGCCAGATTTCCCGGTGCCGTGAGTTTTCCTCCTCCGCAACGCTGGTCACGGTGAAAGCCACAAAACCCCCTGATGGAGCAATCGCCGCTTGAGAAACCGTGACGAGGTTGTAATAGTCCGCAGGTTGAAAGCCCCTGTTCTGGGCCACCAAAGCCACGGACGGGGCCAGGAAAAGGACAAAGGGGGCGAGGATTAGCGATCGCCTAGCCATAAGGTGCTCCGGTTGTTGTGACCTCCGGGTCTTGACATCTTCTTCACGCGGAATCTACCGGTCCGTCATGTAAACCCTCAAGGAAACTGTGATACATGGGCTTCACCGACGAACTGTACGCCGTGGCGAAACCTCTCTGGACGGCCCAGCTCCAGCACCCGTTCGTAACGGGACTGGGTAACGGAACCCTGGAACCGGAGAGGTTCAAACGTTGGGTTTTGCAGGACTATCGATACCTCATCGAGTTTGCCCGTGTCTTTGCCTGGGCTGCGGCCAAGGCCGATTGCCTGGACTCCATGTCCTGGTACGCCAGGGTTCTAGACCTCACCCTCAACACCGAGATGCGGTTGCACCGGGAGTACGCCGAGAGATTCGGCCTTACTCCCGCTGACCTCGAAGCCGAGCCCATGTGGCCGACCACTCGGGCCTACACAGACTTCCTGGTGCGGACGGCCGCAGACGGTGACATGCTGGACCTCCTGGCGGCCCTCCTACCCTGCGCCTGGGGATACCTATACCTGGCCCGGGAATTGGCGGAGGGGCCCGCCCCCCATGACCAACGGTACGCCGATTGGATCTCCCAGTATGCCTCGGATGAATTCGCTCAGGCCCTGGAGTGGCTTCGGAACGAAATGGACCGGTTGGCGTTTGGGATCTCGAAAGACAAGTCGGCACACCTCCTGGACGTCTTCCTCATCTCCATCCGGTATGAGGGACAGTTCTGGGAGATGTGCTGGGCAGGAGAGTCCTGGGAGGTTTAGGGGCCGATCCTGCAAAGAGCCGGATCCTTCAGGATCCCGAGTGCGTTCGCCACGGGTCGTTCGCCATCCGCGTCGGAAGGCCTACTCACCGGCCCGCCGTCCAGCACCATCACCGACGACCCTCCACCGTCCAGGTTGATGGCCTCCTCCACCTCCAGAGCCTCCATGAGGGCAGTCAGTTCGGGGAGGGTCATGCCCATGGAGTGGTCCGGTTGCCGGCCGTCCACCACCACGATCCAGAGCACATCGCGGTCCGAATCCAGGCCAACGGCGGTCCTGGGGTGTCGTTCAGCGGCAAAGGACGGACGAGCAGACACCTCCAGGTCGCCAACCCGGCGGCCGGCCTCAAGGAGGAGAGGAAACCCACCGATCACCTCTGTCTTCCCATCCCCGCCCGGTCGCGGTACTCCCCAACCCACGACCAGCACCGAGTCCCCTTCCAGCTCGGGAGTACCCATCCATAGCTTCCGTCGAGGGTGCCAGGCGAGGGCTGGGCGGCCGCGGGCCCTCCGGGGTTGGCCCCGCACCACCTCCGTCCCCACCGGAAGGCCTTCCACGGTGAAGAAATCACCGTTCACTGCGGCCAATATCTCTTCGCCCCGAGAGGCAACCAGCTCGCTAACGCGGCTACGGCCTTGCCCCTCACCCCCCGACACCGGGGCTTCCAGGACCCTGAACCCTAACTCACATTGGCTGAGCTCGAGCCTCAGGAGGTGGACGGCCCACGGTTCCACATTATTCTGCAAAGCGTAATATGCCAGCCCAGGTCCGGCCGGGACCGCATCGACCACCACCGGATCAACGAACTCAAGAAGCGTGTCGGAAGGCGGGGGAGGATACTCCTCCCCTGGGCGGCACCCGCTGAGGAGGGCCAGGACCATGGACGGGACCACCCGGCCAGTTAGCCAAAGCCCATTCCTCTTTCGGCCCAGGCCCAACCAACGTTGCCCACGTTCCTGGCCCCCGGGGAGGGAACAACCGTATTCTTCTTCCACCATGCGTTCTTTATTTCTTCTCGTTGTTTTGGCCCTGGCCCTCGCCCCCTCTCCCGCAGACGGTTTGTTCGCCATGGGAGTGGACGGACCGGACCCGGACGAGGTCCGTTTCGGCATCAGTTTCGGCGGCATCAGCTTTACAGGCTTCATCGTCGAGTACCGTTGGGGAAACCGAAGCGTCGAGATGAATATAGGGACTTGGTCCTTCAGGGACCTATCCGTCTCGCTAGTAGGAAAACAGTACTTCGGCCCAGGGGACTTCCGCCCTTACTCAGGACTGGGCCTGTGGGCTGTGATCGCTCCCCACGGGGGTCCCACCGAGCGGACCGGGGTCGCCGTCATGGCCAGGGCCCCCGTTGGCGTAGAGTGGAACGTGGACGCTGATCACCATCTCGGGGCCCACCTCTCCCTGAACCGGGCGCTGTGGATCCGCCGAAAAGACCCCTTGGACAACTACCCACCCACCGACCGAATCATCCCCCTTCCCGGATTCTTCTATTTGTGGAGGCACCGGTAGGGGCAGGTGGAATCCGGGGGGGAGCCCATCCCGGTCACGGGGACGGTGCCTATCAGCCCGCCCGAGTAACCTCCCGAGCTTTTGACTCCACATCCCCACCTCTCCTGCCAGCCTCCAGAAGGATGCCACCCGCCACCAGGGAAACCGCCGCCGGAAGGAGAAGCCAAACCGGTGGGCCTTGATCCGGATCGGAGAACCGCTCCAGAATCCATGGCGAACTGGCCAGGATCACAATGCTCCCATTGTTGACGAAGTGCATGAGGATCCCCGGCCATATGGACCGGGTCCTCAACACGACCCAAGCCAGCAGCATGCCTAAAGTTGCACTTGGGAGGAGCCGATACACCGTTGCCGAAGGGACGTGGAACGCCCCGAAGACGATGCCATTGAGGAGCACGACCCGAAGCGGAGTCATATGAAGCCGGGTTCCCGCCAGGAATACGCCCCTGAAGAGCACCTCCTCGCAGACCGCCGGGGTGAGGGCCACAAGGACCAGGAGCCAGATCACACGGACGGGAGAATCCGCTTGGAGGAAATCTGCCATCCCCTCCAGGAACTCCTGAGGCATGGGCAGGATGAAACCCTGAAGCCAGGTCAGGAACCAGACGAGAGGGGTACCCCCTGCGATGATGAGCAGGCCAGCCAGGAGATCCCTGCCGCTGGGTGCCCGGAGGGAAAGGGCGCGGGAAACCTCGAACCCACCGATCCGCAAGAAGAGTAGGGCCGGGAGGAGAAGCAACGCCAACTCGGAAACTAGGAGGCCCGATTCGCCGAACCCGACCTGGAACCGACCGGCCAGATAAAAATAAAGGACCGCCACGGCGGCAATGAGGGAGAGTGTCGGAGTCAAACCTGGGTCTTCCTGAGCCGGCTCCCGACGCCAGATACTCCCGAGGAAGCCGAGACCACTTTTTCCCACCCCAGACTCTCTTCCGTCTCCAAAGAGTACCTCCTCCCGACCGAAGGAAACGGCTGCGAAGACCAGGGCGGCCGACGCATATACGACGGTGGAGAGAAGGGCCAATGCCCCCAGGAAGAAGGTCCCGCTCCCGGCCATCAGTTCCCTGAAGAGGAGAGAAACTCCGGCAACCGGGACCGCCGCCAGGATTGGCGTCATCTCGATGCCCGGGAAGAGTGGGAGGAGGGCAGGAAGGATCACCGCCATGTAAACCGGAGTGAGAGCGTTCTGCGCCTCCTTGAAAGACCGTGACCGGACGGCGATCCCCAGGAACAGAGCCCCAAAGAGGACAGCCAATGGGAAGAGGGCCCCGAAGATCACCAGAATCGATCCGAGGGGAAGGGAGAACTCCACCTGGACCGCCTGGGTCAACTGGAAAAGACCCGTCTGGAAGGTGAGGAGCATGGATCCCAGGTTCAGGCCCGCCGACAGCAATCCGACCACCGTCACCGCCAGGAATTTTCCGGCCACTACCTGCCCTGCGGGAATCGGGGCAGTGAGAAGGGTTTCCAGAGTTCCCCTCTCCTTCTCACCCGCTGCGAGGTCGATGGCAGGGTAGAAGGTCCCCAGGAGCGTCATCACCACCAGAAGCATCGGCAAGAAGCGCCCCAGGGCATACCCACCCAACTCCTCCGGAAGGGCCAGGCTGGAGTCCGCCAAGACCAGTGGCTGGGCAAAGCCGGCCGGAAGGCCCTGGTCCGAGATCCGCCTCACCAGGAGGGTGTCCCTCCACGCCACGAGAGCCTGAGAGAGGACGCCCCGGCCCTGGCGTGACCGGTCATCGGCAGCGTCGAAGAGGAGAAGAACGGACTGGTTTCCTTCGCCCTCCGGACGGTCCGAGAACACGGCCACCGCAGACACGATGTCTGACCGAACAGCTTCTTCCGGATCCCCGATTTCCCGGAGAAACACCTCCTCCCGCTGGGCCAGGAAGGTCAAGAAGAGAGAGTCCACATCCCCCGCCACCGCCACGACGGAGGGGTCCCGCGTCAATTGGCGCTGCCCGAACAGGGCCAACTGCTGTGCTAGGATGAGGATGGCTGGGTAGAGGAGAACCGGGACGACCACCATGATGATCAGGGTACGGGTGTCCCGGAGCGTCTCCCGCATCTCTTTCCTGAAGACCACCCAGGCGTACTTCCAGCCGTACTGCCCGGGAGCCCTCATTGGTCGCTGCCCCACCCTGAATCCTCCGTGGGACCACGGAAGTCGGGACCAAACGGCTTATGCCCACCCTCTTCCACCAGGGAAAGAAAGGCTCTAGCCAGGTTCCCCTCTCCAGTCCGTTGGATCAATCCTTGAACCGTGCCCTCGGCCACCAAGTTCCCGCGGCTCAGAATCCCCACCCGATCCGCCAGGAGCTCGACTTCCACCATCTGGTGGGTGGAAAAGAGAATCGCCTTTCCCCGCTTCCTCTCTTCAGCCATAAAACGATAGATGGTCTCTCCACTGAGGACGTCCAGGCCGTGGGTGGGTTCGTCCAGAATCAGGGCCGAAGGGTCGTGGACCATGGCTCTGGCAAGGGCCACACGCTGCCGCTGACCGGTGGACAGCTTCCCACAGTATCGGCCCCGGAAGTCGTCGAGACCGAACAGGGAGACGAGCTCGTCCACCCTCTCCTTCAGTCGGTCCTCATCCATCCCATGCAGTCGCCCGAAGTACTCCACCAACTCTCTTCCTGACAGCCGCTCGTAGAGGCCCATGGAAGCAGCCAGGAATCCAATCCGGGTCCGAACCCGTAGGGAGTCCCGTTGGACATCGGCCCCGCCAACGGAAGCCGTGCCGGAAGTGGGCTTCAAAAGGGTGGCCAGACAACGGAGGGCAGTGGTTTTCCCGGCTCCGTTGGGACCCAAGAGCGCGTATATCTCCCCGGGGCGGACTTTCAAGGAGACATCAGCGACGGCCTTCAGGTCGCCGTAGTGTTTCGTGAGCCCTTCCAGGAC
>JBDHGR010000760.1:0-5541 GCA_039589815.1 Gemmatimonadota bacterium
CTTTTTCCTATCAGGGAGAGGGAGGGAGGAACTTCAACGTGAGGAGTTTGAGCGTGTCCGCCGGGACCTTGAACGACGTCGTGGTTCAGACCGTCGAACCGGGGTCCAACCGGCCTCTGGATCACTTGACGGCCCGAATCGTCCGGTACGATGAGGGTGAGGGTTGGACCTTCACCGACGGCTACTATCGGGTCTTCCTGGAGAGTGGAGAGGAGTTGGCCTTCGAGTATCAGACGCTTCAGACCAGAGGCTTCACGGAACGGCCGGAGGATTTCCTGGAAGAACCCAAAGACCCTGAGGAGATGACCTACCAGGAGATGGGGCGATTGGCGGACATCATGATGCGTTCAGGGAACGAGCCCCACAAGCTCCGGGTGGACCGCCAGGAAAAAGTGTCCATTCCCGTGGCCACCCTGGTCATCATTCTTTTCGGGGCTCCTCTCGCTACCAACACCAAACGGGGGGGTACCGCTTATGGAATCGGCGTAGCTCTTATCTCCACTATTCTCTATATGCTCCTCTTCAGGATCTCAGGAGCGTTCGGAGAGACGGGGGCCTTGGAGCCCATGGTGGCGGCGTGGCTTCCCAACCTTCTTTTTCTGGGAGCCGGCCTCACTTTTTTGGCGAGGGTCAGGACCTAGGCGATTTCAGCCCGGCCACCAACTCTTCGCTGAGTTCACCGGTGCACAGGGCCTGCACCGGGCCCTCCAACCGCACCAGCATCTCGCCATACACCCTAATCAAAAACGCTCCCCCCTCCATCCCCACACGGATGCTTCCTGGGTCCAGAAGGCCTGTCCGGACCCCTGCGGCCGCCACGGCGCAGGCGCTGGTGCCGGATGAGGCGGTCCTACCCACGCCCCGTTCCCAGATGAGGATCTCGACCTCCCTTGGGCTCCGGACCTCCGCGATCTGGACGTTCACGCCCTCCGGAAAGGCAGGGTTGTTGGTCAGAAAAGGCCCCAACTCAAGGAGATCTCCTTCCTGGAGGTCAGATTTGAACACGACGCAGTGGGGGTTCCCGATGGACACCGGACAGACGGCCAGCACCGATCCATCGGGGCCTTCGAGGCTCACGTCGACGCCAGAGATCGGGCCGGGGGCGGCGCTTCCCCGCACACCAAAGGCCCCGGGCTCCCCTCCGACCGCCCCGATCCCGAAGCGGGCGGTACCCATTTCCACAGCCACGTCGAGAACCCCTCCAGGCTCCTCGCCCAGGATCTCCATCTCGACCGATTCCCCACCCACCTCGACCGCAAAGCCTCCGCCGCCGGCGACCCGCCCCGTCGAATGTAGGTAGGCCGCCAGGATTCGGAGCCCATTTCCACTACGTTCAAACTCCCGGCCATCAGGATTGAACATCCGAAGGCGGAAGAGCATGTCCTTATCGGCCCCCACCTGCTCCGTCGAGGAGGCCATGGGAGGGCGCGACGAGAGGAGGGCGACGATCCCATCCGCTCCCACGCCCCGGTTCCGATGGCATATTTTCTGCACCGTCCCCGGTGTCACGAGCCAGGAATGACCTTCTTCGAAGACCAGATAATCGTTTCCGTGCCCGTGGCCTTTGAAAAAGCACGAACCGAGGGAAAGGGCCTGTTCCACGCGGATCCTCCTGAAACCGGGGGTTGTTGAGTACCGTATATGGGGCAGGACCATGTCCCAGCGGCCCTGACCAGTTTCCTCGAGGGGCGCCACACCGCGCCCGCTACTCAGGATAGGACCCCATGAGACCACTGGCCATCCTGGCCTTCTTCGCGTCGTTTCTTCCCACCGACGCACTCGCGGGACATATCGGAAATCAGGAGCAGCGCCCACAGCAGCAGCGCCCACAGGAGCGCCAGGCAGAAGCCAGATCCGAAGTCGCCCCGGGACCGAGGCCGTCAATCCTTCCTGCCGTTCGCCTGCAGGGCGAGGCCCCCGTGGTCGACGGCCTGCTGGATGACGAGGCCTGGATCAGCGCACCCCGGGTCACCGACTTCATCCAAATGATCCCCGACGAGGGCGACCCCGCCACCGAGGATACGGAGGTCCGGGTCCTTTACGGGACCGAAGCCCTTTTCGTAGGGATACGGGCCTTGGACTCCCAGCCTGACAGTATCGCCGCCCAGCTCACCCGAAGGGACCAGAAGTCCTACTCCGATGTCTTATATGTCCTCATCGACAGCTACTTCGATCGGAGGACGGCGTTCCAGTTTGGTGTGAATCCGGTGGGGGTAAAGCAGGACGTGTACCGGTTCGACGACACTGAAGAGGACCCGACTTGGGACGCGGTCTGGGACGCGGCGACCCAAGTGGACACGGAAGGATGGACGGCCGAGTTTCGGATCCCCTACTCCCAACTCCGTTTTGGGAATCAGGAGAACCAGACATGGGGAATCAACTTCGCCCGGGAGGTCGCCCGGAGAAACGAGGTCTCCTCCTGGGCCCCCTTGAGTCAGGGGGATGCCGCAATTGTCTCGAAGTTCGGCGAACTGCAAGGCCTCCAGGGCTTGGGGTCCCCCACGAGGGTGGAGTTTCGCCCATTCTCCCTGGCCCGCCTTGATCGAGTGCCCGGGGAGCGGGAAGACCCCTTCTATCACCCCAATGACCTTCGCGGCTCGGCGGGCATGGATCTGAAGTATGGCGTCACGAATGACCTGACACTGGACCTGACCCTCAATCCGGATTGTGGGCAGGTGGAGGCTGATCCGGCCAGGGTCAACCTCACCGCCTTCGAGACGTTCTACCCCGAACAACGCCCCTTCTTTATCGAGGGCGCCGGAATCTTCAACTTCGGCATCGGCGTGGGTGACGGGGACATGGGGTCGGAGACCCTCTTTTATTCTCGTCGAATCGGCCGGCCTCCCCAGGGGACGGCCGACGATCAAGGAGGGTATGCCGAGAGTCCCGACCTCGCCACGATCCTTGGCGCCTGGAAACTCTCGGGGAAGACACAGAGTGGATGGTCCATGGGTTTCCTCCATTCTGTCACCGCAGAGGAGAACGCCCGGATTCTCGCCCAGGATGGATCGAAGCTCGAGGAGCCCGTGGAACCCCTCACTACTTACGGCGTTGGCCGCATTCAAAAGGATTACCGGGGCGGGCGGAGCGCGTTGGGTTTCATAGGCACGGCCACAAACCGGAACAAGGAGACAGCCGACCAACTACAGTTGCGTTCGGGTGCTTATTCCGGAGGGTTCGATCTCCGCCATCGCTTCGGACCGGAGGACAAGTACCAAATCAACGCTTTCGTTCTCGGGTCCCACGTCCGTGGCTCATCCGATGCCATCGCGCGAACCCTGAGGTCACCCTCCCGTTATTTTCAGCGGCCGGATGCCGAGCACACCGAGTACGATATTTCCCAGACCTCGTTGAGCGGATGGGCCGCCAGCTTCGATTTCTTGAAGGTTGGAGGAGGGTTCTGGACCTGGGGAAGCTTGGCCAGCGCGAAGTCACCGGGTTTCGAGGTCAACGATCTGGGGTTTCAGAGGGAAGCGGACCTCATCCTCCATGCCGTTTTTGGAGGATACAACCATTACACCCCCACCGATCAGTTCCGCCAATGGAACCTGAACGGAAGTGCGTGGCATGGGTGGACTTTCGGCGGGGAGCGCGTGGCCACGGGCCTAAACCTCAATGGCTCCTTCACCCTCCAGAGTTTCTGGGGGGGGCACGTAAGCGTGAGCCGGGAGTTCGAGGCCTTCTCCGACGGCGCTCTCAGGGGAGGACCGTTGATGCGTCGAGAAGGGTCCATGAACAGTTCTATGGGGTTCTTCTCCGACTCCCGGAAGGCGATCCAGTTGAATGGCAGCTTCAACCTGGGCAGGGCTTCTGAAAGTGGCTCCAGCTCAAACTCCGCCTCTTTGAACATTGGTTGGAGGCCGTCCGGGCGTGCATCCATGAGCGCAGGACCCTTCTATTCCAACTCCGTCAACGACCTCCAGTGGATAGAGAGGGTACGAACCGAGGAAAACCACTACGTCTTCGGCCGCATCGAGCAAGAAACCATTGGTCTCACTGGGCGTTTCGATGTCACGTTCACCCCCGACCTGACCCTTCAACTCTACGCCCAACCCTTCTTCAGCGCCGGGAGTTACACCGATTTCAAACAGGTCGTCGATCCCAGGGCCGACGATTATGACGACCGGATCGTAACCCTGGAATCAACCCGGTCCGACGGGCGCTACTGGGCAGATCTGAATGGGGACAGTACCTCGGAGAGTTTCCGGGACCCGGACTTCAACTTTCAGCAGTTTAGGTCCACCATCGTGCTTCGGTGGGAATACTAGCCCGGCTCCCTACTCTACCTCGTTTGGTCCCAGGGACGGAATAACGATAGCGAAACCGGTGATCTGCACCTCCGGCAAGACTTCGACGACCTCTTCAACGAACCGGCGGAGAACGTCTTGATGTTGAAGTTGAGCTACTGGATCACCCCCTGACCCCGGCCTCCATCAAGGCCTCCAAACCTTCGGGGGAAACCGGGAGAGACCCGGTCAGGTTCTCAACGCCATCTTCCGTTACCAGAACATCGTCCTCGATCCGGATTCCGGTTCCCAGGAAGGGGTGGGATTCGTCCTCCCTTCTGGAGGAGAAGTAAAGGCCAGGCTCCACCGTGAGCACCATGCCGGGCTCCAGGGTCCTGGATCCGGACTCGGTAGCGTAGTCACCCACATCGTGGACGTCCAAACCGAGCCAATGGGAGGTTTGGTGTGGGAAGTAGGGCTCGAAGGCCTTCTGTTCCAGGAGATCCGTAACGTCTCCCTCGAGAACCCCTATCTGAACCAACCCTCCTATGAGCTCCTCCAACGCGGCAGAATGGATCTGTCCCGCCGAGGACCCTGGACGGATCTGGGCAAGTGCGGCCTGGTGGGCCTTGAGGACGACCTGGTACACATCAAGCTGCCGGTCCGTGAACCGCCCTCCTGAGGGGTAGGTGCGAGTGACATCTCCGGCGTAGAGATCCACTTCCGCACCCCCGTCCAGAAGCACGAGCGCACCCTCTTCCACCCTACTCCCGTTCTCCACGTAGTGGAGGGTACAGCCGTTCTCCCCGGAGCCCACGATGGTCGGGAAGGCCGGCCTGGCACATCCACCCCTCCGGAATGCTGCCTCAAGACATGCTTCCACCTCCCACTCCCCCATTCCGGGCCGGGTCCTTTTCATGGCCTCCTCGAGGGCCGCCACGGTAAGGTCCGTGGCCCGCCTGATCCGGGAGATCTCTGCCGGTTCTTTCACAAGCCGGAGATCGTCCAAAAGACCCCCGGGATCCTCCACGGCCCTGGGGCCCGTGCCGGTCCTGGACCCCCGGGCCCTGGACCACTCCAGGGCACCGAGCACCAAGCCTTCCACCCGGGGCTGAACACCCAACCTGAAGAAGATCCGCCGCTCCGACTTCAAAAGCTCGGGTAATCGCTCCTCCATCTCATCCAGGGAATAGGCCTGGTCTGCCCCAAAGACCTCTTTGGCCGCCTCAGGGCCGGGCCGTGGGCCAGACCACACCTCTGCTTTCGGGTCCCGCCGAGGAACAAAGATCACATATCCGTCCTCTTCCGATTTTTT
>JBDHGR010000761.1:0-10630 GCA_039589815.1 Gemmatimonadota bacterium
TAGATCCTGGAGGCGGCGCTACATTTCTGTCCCTGGTACTCGAAGGCGCCCCTGAGAATCGCGGTGGAGACTGGCTGTGGATCAGCCGACGGATGGGCGATGATGAAGTCCTTCCCGCCGGTTTCTCCCACGAGACGAGGGTAGCCGCTGTAGGTATTGATGTTTTCACCAACTGCTGTCCACATGCTGTTGAAGACGGGCGTGGACCCAGTGAAGTGTACTCCAGCGAAAGCCGGGTTGGTGAACACCTGTCGAGTGATTTCCGCTGAATCACCGGTGATGAAGTTGATGACGCCGGGGGGAAGACCAGCCTCCTCGAACATCTTCTGAAGGTAATAACTGGAGAGGAGGGAGGTCCGGGCCGGTTTCCAGAGAACCGTGTTCCCCATGAGGGCTGGCGCGCTGGGAAGGTTACCGGCGATGGAGGTGAAGTTGAACGGGGTGATGGCGTAGATGAACCCTTCAAGAGGCCGATACTCCACAGAATTCCAGATCCCCTTCGAGGAGAGGGGCTGCTCTCCGTAGAGCTCCTGGGCGAAGGCGGCGTTGAACCGGAAGAAGTCCACCAACTCCGCTGCGGAGTCGATCTCGGCTTGGTGAGCAGTCTTGCTCTGCCCCAACATCGTGGATGCGTTCACAGTAGCTCGCCACGTAGAGGCAAGGAGCTCACTAGCTTTGAGGAAGATGGCCACCCGGTCCTCCCAGGGCCACGCGGCCCACTCCTTGTGAGCGTCTTGTGACGCTTTGATGGCTTTCTTGATCTCCTCCGGGCCAGCTCTGTGGTAGTTGGCCAGGACGTGGCCGTGGTCGTGGGGCATGACCACCTGGGCCGTATCTCCAGTCCTGATCTCCTCACCGCCGATGACCAGGGGAATGTCCACCACCTGGGCGGCCATCTCGGCGAGCTTGCTCTTCAATTCCTTTTTTTCCGGGCTCCCTGGAGCGTAGTCCAACACGGGCTCGTTCACGGCTTTCGGGACCTGAACTCTTAAACTCATGGTCTATTTCCTCTCAAGGTGGCGGGTTTTTTTCGCGATCAGATCTGGGGGTACCGAGTGTGCCACATACCCAGCCACCCCCCTTTCTCGGGACAGGCTCCTTGCCCGGTGCCCCGCATATTCCCGGCAGAAAGGTATCAAAAAAAAGACCGACTGTGAAACCGTGCAAGGGGACGGGGCCAAGGCGACGCCCTCGAACCCATTCGGATCAGCACCAGGTCAAGAAACCGCAACTCGGGAGTAGACGAAAAGGCGACATCGTTCTAGGATCTTTGTGCCTTTTACCCCAACCGAGAATGACATGACACAGGAACAACGGACACATGCGATATTGGCAGCCCTTTCCGGCGTACAATCACCCTCAGGGGGGGACGTGGTATCACGGGGCCAGATAAGGGGTTTGGAAGTCGATGACGAAGGAACGGTGAGCTTCTCCTTCTTCATGACGGCTGAAGACCCGGGTTCGCTGGTGAAGGAGCTGAGGGCGGTCGCCGGTGGGGTGGAGGGTGTGACCTCGGTGAAGGTCAACGTTCAGCTCCCACAGAGCGGTCCGGCCCCGACCGCGCCCCAGGGGGGTCTTCAGCCGGGCTCGGTGCCGGCTCCAACCCCCCAACCAAGCCTCCTACCTGACGTCAGGCGGGTCATCGCCGTGAGCTCGGGGAAAGGTGGCGTGGGGAAGTCCATGGTGGCTGCGAACCTCGCTGTCGCCCTGGCACAGCAAGGCCTTCGGGTTGGCCTCCTCGACGCCGACGTGTACGGCCCCAACATTCCGCTAATGTTTGGTGAGACCCGGACTCCTGAAGCCACCGGGAATGAAGGCGCCGAGCAGATCGAGCCACTGGAGGCCCACGGGGTCCGGCTCATGAGCATCGGCTTCATGCTGGATCCAGACCAACCGGCCATCATGCGTGGCCCCCTGATCTCTGGGATCCTACGGCAGTTTCTCGAACAGGTGGCGTGGGGATCAATGGACTATATGGTGGTTGATATGCCTCCGGGGACGGGGGATGCCCAGATTTCCCTGGTCCAGACCATTGATCTGGACGGCGCCGTGATGGTGACCACACCTCAGGATATTTCCACTGGAGACGTCCGGCGGGGTGTCCGGATGTTTGAAAAGGTGAACACGCGGATTCTTGGGATCGTTGAGAACATGAGCGGTCACCAGTGCCCCCACTGTGGCGAGATTGCGGATATCTTCGGAAAAGGCGGTGGGGAAAAGCTGGCCAAAGACCTGGAGCTCCCCTTCCTCGGCTCCATACCCTTGGATCCGAAGGTTCGGGAGGGTGGCGACGCCGGGGTTCCTCCGGTGGCAGGAGCTCCAGATTCCCCGGCCGGCCGAGCTCTGAAGGAGGTGGCCCATTCTGTTCGGGAGCTCCTGAAAGACTAGGGCCCCGCTGGAAAAGGGCTCAACTTGAAGACCAGTTCGGTGGTGGGCCGGTACTGTCAAGCGCCTGTGCGTGGGGGTGCAAGAACCGGGGCGGACGTCCGGCGGAGCATCCGCTCGCACAGGTAGAAATGGTAAAGCCGACCTCCTCAGAGGTCGGCTCTCCCTTTCTCAGCTTATAGGAGTTGAGGCAGTCAGCCCTCGTCGAGCCACCTCTGATCGGACACCGAGATCCGTCGCTTGCCTCGTACCTTGTCGAAGAGCTTGAGCCCGAGCCAACCCAGGAACATGATGGGAGCGACTTTGAAGAGCAGGAACTGGGCAAGACCGAAGGTCAGGCCCAGGAGGGCACCCACCAGGGAGATGACCACCCCCGCAGCGATGAGAGTGACAAGGCCGACGGCCAGGAAGGTCAAAAGCGTGCCCATCGTTTTCTCCTGTGTATGACCCAAAAGGATCTCAGTGGACCCAGACTACGTCGATGCTTCCGAAGGCGGCATCCACCTCAACCGTCACCCGGTATTCGGCTTCTTCCCAATCGAGGGAATAGAAGGCCTTGCCTCGTTTCACCAAACCTTCCGAGTCCAGGGAGGTGAGGAACGTATCCTTCACTAACTTGACTCCCAGGCCCTCGGGGAAACGGAGTTCAAGGGCCCCCAGACCCATGTCCACCGAGACATCGGTGTCCCCCTGCCAGCTTCCCCTGAAATCCAGGACGACCTTGCCCACACCGGCGTCGACCTCGAGCTGCTCCGAGTTGAGGTTTCCGAGGTTCCTTACGTGGAAATCCGCAGCGCCCACTTCCATGGTGGCCTTGGACATTCGGATTGGATTCGGTGCAGAGATGTCGACCCTGGACTCGGAGGCCCCCGTTTGGAGCCTTAGCCCCGTCATCTGCAGGCCGCCCAGATCCAGCTCCGCTCTCACGGCTCCGAACTCGAGATCCAGGTTCATGGGAATCCCCCTTGCGAGAGAGAGTTCCATTTCCTGTGTGTCGCCTTTATTCCACCGGAATCTGTGCCGGGTCCCGTTGACCCCCAGATCCAGACGACCCGCCTCGTAGTCCGCCACCGGCTCGAAAGACTCTTCGTCGTAGCGAAGGAACATCTTGTAGAGGGTGCCGGACTCCCCAGGTTCGATGGTGAGGCGTCCCGCCCCGAATCGGATTCTTACGTCGACGGCCTCCTCCCCTGCCACCTGCCTGGACATGGTCACGGAACGCCAGCTCTGGGCCTCCACGGGAAGGGCAAGGCATACAAGGAGTAGGCCTGCTGCCGAGAGGGTCAGGGGAACATCAGCCCTGGCCATGGTCGTCCTCCTCCTGGCTGTCGTCCATGTCAGGGGCTTCCTCGTCCGGGTCTTCCCGAGACGGGGCTTCCTCCGCTTCCACCTCGTTCGGATCAGGCGGATCTTCGGCCGGGTCGGCGGGCTCCACGTCTGCCCAATAATCCTCCTCGAAGTCGTAATAGGATTCGAGAGGCCGGATCTTCCCGCCCCGAGTGAGAAGGACCGCGCCCAGTCCCACCGCCCCAGCAATGAAGGTCACCAGGGAGCCGGCAAAGCTCAGGAGATTCGTCAGAATCCCAAAGCCGAGGATTTTGCTTACGTTGGCAGCGATGAAGGGAAGCATCAGTGCTCCAACGCCGGCAACGACGGTATAGAAAGTGTTGGAGCCCCGGATCCACTCCAGGCCCCTGTATTCCTGGTCAGCTACCCACTCACCAACGTTCCTCGCTACCGCAAGGAACCCAAAGAGCATGGCCAAACCGGCCGCGATCGGGAAAAGGGGCACCCACGCCAGGAGAACCGGGATTCCTATGATGGTGATCGCGAGTGCAATGCTGCCCACGATCCAGATGGGGGCGATAAAGAAGCCCCCGGCCAGGCCCACAACCCCCGACCGGACCGGAGCCCGGTAGGCCGTGGTCGCCACCACCTCCAGGCGTTCCCGTTGGAACTGGACCGCCAAAACCCCGAGAATGGCCAGGACCAGGAACGTCACCAGGTTCTCTAGGAGACCGGCAATGGCGTTCCCTACGTTCCCCAGGAAACCAAAGAACACGTTAGGCGAGCGTCGCCGCTCCTTCTCCATCGAAGATCGGAGATCTCTCCGAATCTCCGATTCCAACTCCCCCCTGAGCTCCTCTCTGAGTTCCTCCAGGTCCACGCCTTCCTTCCAAATCAGGTCTCCCGTCTCCAGATCCATGAGGGACCCACCGACCGAGCCCCCGGAGTCCTCTAGGCTGCCGTCTGCGATGCGCAGGTCTCCGGTGATCTCCCCGTCCTCCATGAGCCGGACGGTACCCCCTGTCACAACCACATCCCCGTCGATCATGCCTCGGATGTCCAGATCACCATCTACAAGTATGAGGTTCCCTTCCAACTCCTCGTCTGCGCCCACCACCACGTCTTCGCCGATCTTGAGGATGAAGTCGTTGATGGGAGCCCCCTCCAGAGCTTCAGCGAGGCCGCTCAGAGCCCCGGTTCGGCTGAGAAGGGCCGAGAGGAGGCCCTCCTCCCCTTGAATGGAGACATTGGTCTCCCCCTGGGGGGCCGTTTCCTGAGAGGGTTCCCGGAGAGCCAAGGCGGCCTCTAGCGCCTGGTCGAGACGTGAGGCGAGGTCATCAGCACCCCCGGTCAAACCTTGGGGCGGATCCCAGTCGTTCAGCGCCGTGGCCAAAGGACCGTCGTCCAGTGTGATGACCTCTCCCAAAAGGGAACGCCAGGCCGTATCCAGCCCATCCCTCCGCTGGTACTCCCCAACCACCTCTCCGTCCAGAAAGACCTGCCCCTCCTGGAAGGAGATGGTGAGTTCCCCTCGGTCCTGGAAACCGACCTTGAGCGTCGCCTCCCCCGGGGAGACGCCGATCTCGCTGGAGACCACGTTCCGGAGTTGCCCCTCGACCCCAAAAGGGGCAAGGGCGAGGAAGGCCACGGTCGGCGCCAGGGGGAACCGCTTAAACCCGAGCACGCGCATAACGATTATCCGGTGGAGTGACAATGAGGTTTCGGTACAAGACCCAAAGTGCGCAGGCACTGACAAGAGAGAAGACAAGGCCGCCCACCCCAAGGAGGAACGGGGATCGGGCGATCGGTTCGAGGATCGATAAGAATCTCGATAGCGTCCCGCTTTCCATCACCAGACTGGAGACGGTGGAGACGAGGGAGTTAAAGAGAGTGGAGGCCTTCCACGACAAATAGGAACCAAAGGCCCCCGGAGTGAGGAGGGGGCGGGAGAACACGAGGTAAACCAGCGCGACCATGGTGATAGTGGGCGCCGATGCCACGCCGCCCGCCACGGCCCATCCGTGCCGGGTTTGAGGCAGGACCCTTCGGGCCCAAGCCATTGCGCGTCCCGGAAGGGAGGAAAAGCCACGGGCCTGTATGGGAACCGGAGCAGGGACCATCACCTGGGCCATCACCCGTTCGGAAAATCCCGATCCAGGCGCGAAGTGCTCCAACGCCGGGAGCGAGCCGAGAAGCTTTCGCCATCCCTGCACCGATGACCTGCAAGACGCGCAGGATGACAGATGGGTCTCCAATCGGGCCGCCGGTTGAGCAGGAAGCAGGTTTTCCAGGTAGTCCTGGATGCTCCCGGTCGGGATGTGGGCTTCGTCGTGTTTTCTGGCCTTCCTCGCCGCCAACCAACCCCGGGCCCGGTCACCAACCGGCTCCCGGACCGGCGCCTTTCTGAGCACCTCCTGTAGGAAAACGGGGCTCGGGTCCAACTCGGGGAGGGTACCCAAGTCAGAAAAGAGAAGCCCCCAAGTTTCCACCTCGCACTGGCACTCTACGCAAGCAGCAAGGTGCTCCTTTACCAAAGCTTCCTCATCTCGAGTCAGCTGCCGGTCCAGGAACTCCTGGATCTGTTCGGAGGTCAGATGCCCCAGGTCACCTTCAAATCCCACGTCTTTTCACTCCCGTAAGGTTCTCGTTGCCACTACGGCCGGGTACCATCTGAAGTTTCAACATTTCCCCGGTGGTCAGGTCTCCCCAGAATCCTAAGAATCCACATGCGCCAAAAGGGCTTTCAGCTCCCCACGGGCCCGGTGGAGGTAGGTCTTCACGGTACCCAGGGGGAGGTCCATGATGTCGGCGATCTCCTCGTAGGTGTAACCTTCCACGTGGCGCAGGAGCACGGCGGCCCGGTATTCCGGTCGCAGCCTCCCGATAGCCTCCTCGATCTGGCCCCCAAGCTCCTTGGATTCCACGTATCGGTCCGGTGCTTCCTCATGAGACTCCACCACCAAGCGGGTCTGGGCCTCCTCCTCCGGGTTCCGGGCGTGGGGAGATCCGTCGATGGATACCGTATCGAGCTTTCGTTTCCTCAGGTAATCGATGGTGTGATTGTTGGCGATCTTAAAGATCCAACTGCTGAACTTGTAGCGGGGTTTGTAGGTGCTGATTGCGTTGAACGCTCTGATGAACGCTTCTTGAGCCAGATCCTCTGCCAGGGTCCGATCCCGAACCATCCGGTAGACCAACGAATAGAGGGGCCGCTCATAGCGGCTCAAGAGCTCCCGAAAGGCCATCTCCCGGCCCTTCGCCGCCCATAGGGCGAGCTCCTTATCCTCCAATTGGGCGTAGTCCATCAGGACCTGACCCTCCGTTGGTCGCAATCGAAAGCCTGTTCAGCGGGTTCGCACCCGGGCTCTCCCGGAACTAATGGTACAAGAATGGAACGGAAAGGGTTTCGCGGGTACCGTTTTTTTCGTTTCTTCCAGCCCCGAACCACCTGGATTTGCCCCTTGCTCCTCGAGGTGGGGACGGGAGAAGCCGGGCTGCAAGGGAATGCGTGGTAAGAGCGGATAACCCCTCGTCATGAAGACCGTAGAGGAAGCACAGCCTTCGAAAGGCCACGACCGGGAGCGCCAGGTTCGGAAGATCTTTTCCGAGATTGCCTCCCGCTACGACCTGCTGAACCACCTCCTGAGCATGAATATCGACCGGAGGTGGCGGAGGCGAGCCGTGGACAGGCTGCAATGGGAGGGTGAACCGGGGGGGGCCTACCTGGACGCTTGCGCCGGCACCTGCGACCTGAGTTTGGAGCTCACCTGTCGCGAAGGCTTTCGAGGTACCGTGTTGGCCTCCGACTTCGCCGGGCCCATGCTGCGGGAGGGGGTAACAAAGATTTCGGGCGCGCACATTCTACCCGTTTGTGGGGATACACTTCGACTGCCCTTTCCCGACGGATTCTTCCACGGGGCCATGGTGGCCTTCGGCGTGCGGAATCTGTCGGATCTCCGGTCCGGGATCGAAGAGTTCCACCGGGTTCTCAAGCCGGGCCACCGACTGGTGGTTCTTGAGTTCACCGAACCACCCAACCCCCTTCTCAGGCGTTTCTACCTCTTCTACTTCAGGCGAATTCTGCCCCTGGTAGGCCGGTGGATATCGGGGCACCCCTGGGCTTACACGTACCTTCCGCAATCGGTCAGGGAGTTTCCCGACCCGAAGCAATTGGCGGAGTTGATGAGGGAGGTTGGTTTCGAGGAAACCACCTGGGAGCTCCTCAGCGGCGGGATCGCAGCGCTTCACGTCGGGGTTCGTTGATTCCGCCCGACCCACCAACCTCCCAGATCTGGACCTCCCCCAACACGTCGGGGGGCATGTCGAAGTCCTCTGGATCCCCGACGATGAGGATGACCATGTCTTCAGGCCGAACATGCCGCTGGAAAACCCGTTGAACATCCTTCGGATCCACCCGTTGAATGCCCCGGACGTACTGCTCCAGCCAATCCTCCGGAAGCTCCTGAGACAAGTAGACCATCTGTCGGGATACGATCTGGGACGGGTCCTGGAAGTTGAATACGAAGCTGTTGACGATCTGGTCGATGACCTGATCAACCTCCTTTTGTTGAGGCGGGTTTTGCCCCATTTCCCCGATGATCTCTTGCATGAGCCGAACCACTTCCACTGTGGATGCGCTTTTCGTCTGGGTGGTGGCCCCGACGATGCCCTGGGAGCGGGAGGGTGTGGTCCAGAATGAAGAAGCACTGTAAGCGAAGCCCAAGTCGGTTCGGACCCGGGATACAAGCCGGCTGCTGAAGCCTCCCGTGCCCAGGATGGAATTCCCTATTCGGGAGGCGAAGTAATCCGAGTGGGTCCCCTGGGAAACGCCTCCTGGCCCGGCCATCACGATGGTGCTTTGGGTCAGGTCTTTCGGGATGAGGAAAAGGCCGGGGCCTTCTCTCAGGTCCGGGATCCTGGGCTCCAGGAGGGGCTCCCCGCAGTTAGGCCAGTCGGACACCATCCCCTCGAGCAAAGGCTCCAACTGGGACCAGCCAACGTCTCCAACCACCCCGAGAATGAGGTTTTCGGGACAGAAAACCCTGGAATGAACTTCGAATACGGCGCCGGAATTGAGCCTTTCGTACGTCAGGTCCCCTTCAGTAAGCTGCCAACCGATAGGGTGGTCCCCGAACATGATCCGGTTGAACTCCGAGACTGCCAGGACTCCAGAGTCATCGTCCCGGCGCCTTGCAGTCTCCAACTGGCGATCCCGCCACACCTCCACCTCCAGGGAATCGAAGCGGGGGTGCCGGAGGATGTCAGTCCAAAGGTCAATGGCCGGCTTCAGGTGCTTCGTGAGCGTGTTGATGCTGCTGAAGGTGGTCTCTCCCCCTCCTCCGAAGGCCATCTGCAGGGCGTAGTAGTCCACCAGGTGATCTACCGAATCGGGTGGGAGTACCGTGGTCCCGCCTGCCCGGAGGAGGCCTGACAGTGCCGAGGCTGCGGCGTAGGAGCTTCGGGGAAGGATGGCGTACCCTCCGCGGAACCGAGCGTAGACGGTCACCAGCGGGAGGGAGTGGTCTTCCATGAGGAAGACAGGGATGCCCGAGTCCGTGGTATGCTTCTGAACCTGGGGCGGATCGAAGCGAACCTCCTGGAACCGAAGGTCCATGGCAGCCTCCCTACCGATGGGCCGGGGATTCTGGGCGGCAAGTGGGATCATTGTGGTCAGGGCGGCCAGCCCTGAATGAAGAGCACCCTGGATCGATCGGCGGAGCCTGTGCGTCCTCACCGTACCCCCCGGTTGTTCCGGGTCCGCTTCACGAGCGTGGCCACCGTCCGGAGATCCTCCTGGAAGTACCTGGTGACGACCCGCTGGATATCCTCACCTGAGACCTCGAGTAGCCTTGACGTGAAGTCGAAGGTGGTTTGCCAATCTCCGTGCAGTGTGGCCGAAGTTGCGACTTGTAGGGCCAGGCCGAAGTTCGACCGGAGGCGGCGGACCTCAGACGCCTCCAACTGGTTGCGGACCCTTTGGATTTCCTTCTCCTCAGGGGGCTCCGCCCGAAGCCGGTCCAGTTCGTCGTAGATGGCTTCCTCCAGTTCGCCGGTGTTGTGTGGGTGAAGGGGGCTGGTCTGTATGGAGAAGAGCCCAGGGTAGAGTTGCCCGGGCTCAATGGACGACACCACTCCTGAAGAGAGGCGATCGCGCAAAACGAGGCGTCGGTAGAGCCGGGAGCTACGGCCTCCGGTGAGTATGGACGTCAACATGGAGAGTGCCGGCCCGTCCTCGGTTTGACTCGGTGGGACCTTCCATCCGATCCGAAGGGCCGGCTCGGCGTCATAGGTCACCTCCACTCGCCGCTCGGCTTTCTGCTCCGCCTCAATGGCCCTGACCGGGGGCGGCTCCTCCCCCCGGGGGATGGGTCCGAAGTACTCCTGGGCCCATTCGAGGATCTCATCGGGGTCCACATCCCCGGCGATGGCCACCACGGCATTGTTCGGTCCGTAATAGCTACGGAAGTAGGCCTCCACCTCAGCCCGCGAGAGCCGCCGAATGTCTTCCATAAACCCTACGACCGGCCTCCCGTATGGGTGGCTCTGAAAGGCCGACGCCATGTGGGCCTGGTAGAGAAGGCCGGCAGGGCTGTTTTCCAGGCGCAGGCGTCGTTCCTCTGCCACGACGTCCCTCTCCGAATAAAACTCCCGGAACACCGGATTCCGCATCCGGTCCGCTTCCAGAATGAACCAGAGTTCGGCCCTGTTCGACGGGAGCTCCACAAAGTAGGTGGTGGATTCGGAGGTCGTAGTGGCGTTCAGATTCCGTGCGCCGTTCTCGGACAGAATGAAGTCGAACTCGTTGCTCGTAACGAAGGCTCCGGCCTGGCTCTCGAGACTCCGTACCTGCTCCGCCAACAGAGAGATGGCAGCCGTGTCGGGATGTTCCTCCTCCTCCAGAAAAAGGATGGAATCGAAGAGAAGGTCCATCTGATCCAGAAATACCGCCTCCTTTTTT
>JBDHGR010000762.1:0-566 GCA_039589815.1 Gemmatimonadota bacterium
TCTGCGAGAATCTGACAGCCCCTGGCTTCTCCACCCTTACTCGGGCAAGGGTCACCTTGGGGTTTTCCAGGCAGATCATGGCGACCTCTTCCGCCATCTTCTCCACCAGGAAGAACTCCGAGGCCTCTACCAACGCAATGACCGATTTGGTCACGGCCCGATAGTCCAGCGCATCTCCGAAGTCATCGCTGATCCCAGCGGGCCGACAGTCGGCCTCCATTTCGATGTTGATAAGGATGTCCTGTTTTTTTTCCCTCTCCCAATCGTGGATTCCGATGATGCCCCGGATGAGGAGATCTTTGATGAGGACCTTGTCGCTCATGTGGTTCCCCCAAGCCGTATGTGGCGGCCGCCGTCTACGAAGATGACCTGGCCTGTGACGAATGAAGCCCCGAGGAGATAGAGTGTGGCGTCGGCGATATCCGTCGGGTACCCCCGCCGCTTCAGAGGAAGGTCGGACGTGAGGCCTTCAAGGTAGCCCTCCCCGAACGGTTCCGGAGGCATAACCGCTCCGGGAGCGACGCCATTCACCCGGAGTTCCGGAGCGAACTCCAGGGCCGTGAGTC
>JBDHGR010000763.1:0-9555 GCA_039589815.1 Gemmatimonadota bacterium
AACAACAAGTGTATTTCCAGCAACAGCTGGAAGATCTTCGCAGGGACCAGACCTTGTTCCGAAGAAGTCGCGACTTCCTGGCGGATCGAGAACGGTTTGGTGACCGTCCTCCGGTGGGAGCCCCGGGCGGACGAACGGTGCCGCCCCCTGAGGAACTGGAACAACAGATCCAGGCCCTGGAGGCCCTTCAGGAGGACTTAACCCAGCGGATTCTAACCATCCGGGTCCGGGCCGCGGACCTGCGGCGTCTAGCAGGGGGCGAGTGGGCATGACGTGCCTACCTCGGGTTTTCCTGGCCCTCATCGTCTGTTCTTCCGCCGCCGGTTTCGGTAAACCGGCCTCGGTTTTGGGCCAGGTAGTTTGGCAGGACCTGGTGTTCACCGGAGGGCTTTCGGCGGAAGGATACTGGGGAAACCTTCCGGCCGTGACCGTGACGGCGGTAGACAGCACCGAAGAGGCCTCGGCAGCGGTGGGAGAGTTTGGCCTCCGGGGAAGCGTGATCCTTCTAAACAGAGAGGAGAGGACGGTTGCTCTCCAGTTCGACTCTGGGCTCCGGCAGCTCGTATCGGCGGGCTTCAAGCTGAGGGATTACGCTCCGAAGGAACTGGTGGGCCGGGTGGACCTGAGCTACCGAGAAAATGTCGGGTCCCTGGGCGATCTCTGGTTCCTCGCGGGTGTGGTTGGCCGGACGGTGGACGACCGGCCCCCCATGCCGCTCTTCATCCAACCGGGCCACAGCACCGTAGACGGAAGGGTCCAACTCAGGCTCCATCCCATCAACGATGTCGCGTATGATGCCCAACTCTTCGGGGAGCTGGCGGACTACGGAACGACAGACCGGACGCCGCAGTTGGCGCTTTTGGACCGAAAGGCCTTTGGCTTGGAGCTCGGGGCTACGTGGGGCTCGGACTGGACGATCCGGGGACACACCGGGTTCCGGTATTCCGAGTATGCGAATCAGGGTACCTTCGACCCCGGCGATCCTTTGCGGCGGGACAAGACCTTAAACCTGGGCGTGACCTGGACACTACGGTCCAGTGTCCTCGCCGAGGTGGGGCTGGAGGGAATTGCGAATCGGTCGAACTCGAGCCGACCGGAATACGATGCTTTGAAAGTCCGGGCAGTCCTCTCCGTACCCTTGCCGAGGGATGTGAATCTGAACTTTTCAGCCGACCTTACAACGAAGCGCTACCTCACCGAAACTGGAGACGTCTTGCTGGTCCCGGGAGAAGAAGCGGACAACGCTTCGGTGGTTTATGCCGAGGCCAGTCGGCCCCTCTTCCTGAACCTGGACGGGGCCGTACGCCTTGGCTGGACCCGAGCCGAGACCGACATCGGGGACTCATATTACGAGAGGTTCGGCGCAAGCTTTCTGTTCCGCTACCGCCCCTTTAATTGAGGCGGGACCAGGTAGGCCCAGGCCAGAAGTTGGCCGTGGTGGGACAGGGTGAGGTCGACGGACACCTCTTCTCCCCTCAGGAAGACCTGGGGTATCCTCCGCCCCGGCTTCCCCGGACCACATCTGATCTCCAATACATCCTCTTCAACAGACATTGAAGAGGCGATGGCTCGGCGTGCCGCGAGGCGGGCCAGGGCGGAGTGGCGGTGGGATACGCACCCCCACTCCTGTTGTGAAAACCGAGGCTCCAGCTCCTCCTTCCAACCGGCCTTGGGTCCCGGGGCTTTTTGGGAGCCCCAGATGAATGGAGGCATGTCGTGGCCGGGGTCCGGAATCCAGGTGACGGCGTGGAGGGCGGTTCCCACGGATTCGATCCTCAGGGGGAGACGGAAGTCACCGTACCTCACTTGACCGAACCGGGTCACCGGAGAATCGGGGACGGCCCCGGCTTCCGCCGCAGGGCCTCTTGGCCCAGCTGGTCCGAAGATCGTGACCTGGAAGTCAGGGTGAATGAACGTGGGGGGGACGCCCAACGACTTGCTGATGGTTTTGAACGCGGCTTCCTTTCCAGCCCACCGGTTCCAGAGGGCCCGATCCTGGGACTCCGCGGCGTGGATGTCCTCCCGCTCTTTGTGGGAGAATACCCGCTGCAGGAAGCGGTCGTCCCTGGCCTTGCCGGTGTGTCGGGGGTCGCTCAGGTCGACAATGTCGTTTCCTAGATGCCAACGATTAGGCATGATCAGTCAATCATGAACCGGCCCGGAAGAGGGCGCAACGTTAGCCGCCCGTATAGATGACCTTCCACACTTTCCCCACCTGGCTGTCCGAGATGAAAAGGGACCCGTCGGGTCCTACGGCCAACCCCACGGGCCTATGTTCGGCTCCCCGGGGGCTCACGTCACGCCCAGCGAACCCGTCAGCGAAGATCTCCCAACTGCCAGTGGGAGAGTCACCCTGAAATGGGGCGAACACGACATTGTAGCCGCCTTGGGGGGCCGGAGCCCGGTTCCAGGATCCGTGAAAGGCGACAAAGGCCCCCCCACGATATTCCTCGGGGAACTGAGTCCCCGAATAGAACTCCAGGTCGTTGGGCGCCCAGTGGGCCGGAAAGTCTACGAGAGGGTCCTTCATCTCGGCGCACCGCCCCGTCATGGTTCCGTCCCCGCCATACTCGGGTGCCAGCACTTTGGTGTCGGTGTCGGGATCGAAGTAACAATAGGGCCACCCGAAGTTGTCCCCTTCCTCGATCCGGACGAACTCCTCCGCGGGTTTCTCGGCACTTTCCTCGTGGGTATACAGATCACTCCAGAGCGCCGAGAGTTGATCCCGGCCGTGCACCACCCCGAAGAGGGCCCCGGAAGGGTGGGTCGTGAGGGCGACCGTGTTCCGAAGGCCGGTGGCGAACCGGGTCCCATCACCTTGTACCTGACCGTTCCGTTCGGTGTCGAAGCGCCAGATCCCAGCCCGGTTCTCCAACTGGGGACAGGGATCTAACCCCGCTGCGCCCACAGCCCGGGGCTGCTCCTGACATGCGTTGGACGGTGAGCCGATGTTCACGTAGAGGTCACTTGCGGGGCCTAAGGCAAGGCTCTTGGCTCGGTGGTTGTCCTCATTGGGGAGGCCGCTGACGATGGTGTCAGGGGGCCCTTCGGGCGCCGTGGAGCCTGCCGGGAAAGCATACCGGAACACCGCGTCGTCCGTGGCGAAATACAGATACTCTCCGGCGAGCAGGACCTCGTTCCCGCCGTTGTCCCCGAAACGGTGGACCTCGTCCGCCCGACCGTCACCGTCCAGGTCGCGAAGGACCGCCACCCCACCGGGGATGACAGACCGATCAGGGCCCCGGTCGTTGTTCAGCGCCAGGAAGACGTCACCATTGTCGCCGACGTCGATGTGGCGAGCTCTGCCCACGGAATCGGAAACCACCACAGCGCAAAAGCCTGCCGGAAGGGTGATGCCCCCGTTGTTTGGCGCGCAGCCTGCCTGTTTGGCCGGGACGGACTCGGGCTGGCATCCGGCAAGGGTCGCGGCCATGGGGAGAAGAACGCGAAGGTGGCGGGTCAGCCGCCGGGGCTGCCGTTTCATGGGGACTGCCTTTGTTGGAGTCAGACGAGGCTTGAAGCTTCAAAGAATTCACCAGGGCGACGGGGTGGTCAAGGGTTGGAGCGGTGGCAGATGACCTGCCGATAGCTTGTTCCTGCTTTTTTTCGAAGGTATTGTCTGCCCATGTCGCGACGCTCTTCTGCACTTCACCCGGGCCTCTTGGGCTCGGTCCTTCTTCTCCAGTGCGTCCCAATAGGTGCCGTGGGCGGATCGGAAAAGATCCAATCCGATTCGTCCCTGCTTGTCCTGGCCGCTGCTAGCCTTACCGACGTGCTTCCGAAGGTGGCTAGGCTCTGGACAGACGCCGGGGGATTGCCGGTGGTGTTCACCTTCGACGCCACCTCCCGCCTCGCCCCGCAGACCCTGCAAGGCGCGCCGGCCGACCTCTTCTTCAGCGCCGATCAACACTGGATGGACTGGGTGGCGGAAAGAGGTGGTCTTCGAGGGGGTGCCCGAACCGACCTCCTCAGCAACGAGATGGTGATCGTGGTTCCCGGCGAGGGTGGTAGGGTCCCCACGGGCCCGGGGGACCTGACGGGCCCCTCGGTCCGGCACATTGCCATGGCCGGGGAGAACGTGCCTGCGGGCCGATACGGGAAGGCTGCTCTGGAGGCAGCTGGGATTTGGGGGGAGATAGCAGACCGGGTGGTCCGAGGTGGAAATGTCCGCGGGGCCCTGGAGTGGGTGGCTCTGGGAGAGGCCGATGCCGGAGTGGTGTATCGAACCGACGCCGCCGTTGAAGACCGTGTGACGGTGGCCTTTTCTTTTCCGCCGGGCTCCTATCCGCCCATCACATATCCGGCGGCCCTGTTGGCCCGGGCCCCGCTTCCGGGGCCGGCCACTGCTTTCCTGGAGTTTTGTCGATCCGAAGCCGCCACGGGAGTTTTCCTCGAAGCCGGGTTCGGGGTCCCCGACCGGGGCGCGTTCAGAGAGGAGGGTCCACCTGCCCTTTCCGCCCAAGCCCATCTCCCCGATCCGTGGTCGGCCATCAGACTTTCCTTTCTGGTGGCGTTTGTGGCTACGCTGGTGGGGTTCCTCCCGGCGGTTTGGTTGGGGTGGGTCCTGGCCCGGAAGGACTTCATCGGGAAATCAGTGATTGCCACAGTGGCGCTGGTGCCCCTGGTTCTTCCCCCGGTGGTTACGGGCTTCATTCTTCTGAGCCTCCTCGGAACCCAAGCTCCCCTGGGGGCCTGGTTGGCGAGCCTGGGTCTCCCGATTCCCTTTACTCTTCTGGGTGCCACGGTAGCCGCGTTGACGGTGGGTTTTCCCCTGTACGTCGTTTCGGTGCGAAACGCGTTCCAGGCCGTGGATCCGAGGTACGAGGAGGTGGCTTGGACCTTGGGCCGACGCCCGGGGCCAACTTTTTTCCGGGTCACCTTCCCCCTGGCCCTCCCGGGGATCGCTGCCGGAGCGGTGTTGGCTTTCGCCCGGGCCCTTGGGGAGTTCGGGGCCACGGTGGTGTTGGCCGGAAACATCGAAGGAAGCACTCGAACCATCGCCCTGGCCGTCTACACCCTCCTGGAGTCCCCTCAGGGGCGGGAGGTGATTTGGTTGCTGGTGGGCGGGAGTGTGGCTCTTTCTCTCCTTGCGCTGCTGGGGTTCGAGGCTTTGTCCCGTCAACAGAGGAAGCAGATGGGAGGTCGGCGTGGGCACTGATATGAGAGCCGTGCTCCACCTGGATTTCCAGGTCGATTTGGGTACACAGGAGCTTGAGGTCCATCTGGAGGCAGACTCCCAGGCCGTGGCGGTCTATGGGTCATCGGGCGGTGGAAAAAGCACGATCCTCAGAGTTTTGGCGGGGGTTGAACAAAGGGCCCGAGGGGTTGTAGGGGTGGGAGGGGAGGTTTGGATGGACACCGCCGACGGGACCTTCATGCCACCGTGGGAAAGGCAGGTGGGATGGGTTCCTCAGGAATACCTCCTATTCCCCCACCTCAGGGTGCGGGAGAACCTTGGCTTCGGCGGCTCCACCGCCCAGGAGATCCAGGAGATTGGAGAGCTCCTCCTGTTGGACCACCTCCTTGATCGGAGACCCCGGCGCCTCTCCGGCGGAGAACAACAAAGAGTCGCCCTGGGCCGGGCCCTCCTGTCCAACCCCAGACTTCTCCTCCTGGACGAACCCTTCTCCGCCTTGGACCGCCCCCTCCGGAGCCAGATAGTCTCACGACTGAGGGACTATGTCCGAAGCCGTAACCTCCTTCTTCTCCTGGTGAGTCACGACGAGGCTGATGCTGTGGCCCTGGCCCAGGAACACTGGCTCCTTTCACAGGGTCGGTTGGAGAGAGTGGAATAGCCTCCCGGCGGGGAATCAGGACCCCCGCTCCCCTCCCGCCGTTTCCAGGGCCGAAGCAAATTCCGCCGGCAAAGTCGACTTCCGGATTCCTTCCTGAGCCCGAAGCAGGTCGTATTCAACCCGGACAAACTCGGGCCGGACAGTACCGTCCTCCTGTCCATCTTGGCTTCCCTCCAGGTGAAGAAGGAGGCAACAAGCCCTCCAATCGCCGTCCTTCGGCCGACCCACCGACCCTGCGTTCACAAACTGGATTCCCTCCACTGTTCTGCGCCAGGGCTTGTGAGTGTGGCCGAACACGACGGTATCCCCGGGGCGGGCCCCGAGTTTCTCTGCCATCTGGAGGGAGAAGGAATCGGGGCGGTCCTCTGTCCAATAGACGGTGTTCAGGACCGGGGTGCCGTGGATCAGAGTGATCTTGGGCCGGGCCAGGTGTCCACCCCCGGGCCGCACGTCAACCCGGAAAGGAAGGGCCCCGAGATACGCAAGGGTGCTTTCGGAAGTGTTCTCCCGGGTCCAAGAATAGCTCAGGTGAGCAAGCTCCATGTCCCGGGGGTCTTCGTAGTTGCAGCCGCAGTGTTTGTAGGCGGTAGCAACGGTGGAGTCGTAGTTCCCGGCGACCCCGGGGATGCTCTTCTCCTTCAGGAGTTCCACGACCTCGTTGGGCCAGGGCGCATAGCCCACCAGGTCCCCAAGATGGTAGACACCCACGATTCCTTCACGACCTTCCAACTCCTCCAGGACGCTCTCCAACGCCGGAAGGTTGGCGTGGATGTCGGACAGCACGGCAATGGTTTTCACGGCCGGTCCCCGCCCGCACCGGAGGTGGGATCGAGAGAAGAGATGGGCGTGGGGTCGGTGAGAGGGTTACCGAGATCCATTTCCACCTTCCAGCTGCCGTCCTCCTGCCGCCGCCATATGCTTACGTACATCCCGGTGCTCACCATCTCCACGCTGTCTGTTCCCATGGCGGTGGTTCGGTACCGGCCCACGGTGTACCCCATGTCCCCGCCCGTTGAAACCTCAGCTCTCTCGGGAGTCCAGGAGAAGCTGGTCACAGCGCCGGCCGCGGCGTCCATCACCGCTTGCATGGCCTCGGCACCCTGGATCTCACCTACGCCAGCCTGGATGACCGAGCCCTCCGCCGTGAAGAAGGAGCTCCATTGGGAAAGACCTTCCCGGTCGATTGCATCGGAGAAGGCTTCGTCCGCCGCGATCAGCTCTGCCTTCCATCGAGCCATGAGCTCTGCCGGGTTTTCGGGAGCCCTCTCAGGGCCTCCCCCACACGCCTGGAGCGCAAGAACCAAGGTCAGAGCTAGGGTTTTGGCTATCATTGCAGGTCGTATTTCCTTTCCTGGGCCAGGCGGTTCATGAGGATGGCTGCCCGCTTTGCAGACACCATGATGGAGCTGAGGTCCAGAGTCTCCTGAGGGCTGTGGGCACCTTCCCCGTAGGGACCCATACCTGCCAGGCCGGGAGTGTACGGTGCAACGAACGAAATGTCTGCGGCCCCCCGGCGGCCCGGATCCAGGGCTTCCATAGGCCCGTACCCCAGGTCCTGACTCACCCGGCTGAGCCTCTCCAACAGGGCGTAGTTCTCGGGGCCCGGGGCCATGGGTGGATAGCCGTCGGTGAAGATGATGCTGGCCGAAGTGCCGGGTCGGCCCTTGGCTACCACCTCCCTCATATGTTCACGCGCCCGTTCAAGTTGCTCGTTGGAGATGGTTCGAATTCCACCGTGAACCACGACACGCTGGGGAATCACGTTGGTCTTTCCGAATGCCGAACCCCGAGTTTCCTCCTCGTCGTAGACCACGTCGGTGCCTCCCACAAGAACGCCGGCATTGAAGGTGAGGTATTCCTCGCCCCGGACCTCTTCATAGAAGGCGTTGAGGATTCGCGCTGCCTCGAAGATGGCACCGGCCCCATACTCTTCGCTGAAGATTCGGGAAGAGTGGCCCATCTGGCCCTCCACGGTCAGGGTCCAGTCGGTGGAGCTCCTGCGGGCCACAGTGGCGTACTCCACTCCACCGTCCCGGACTCCCCCTTCGAACCCCAGGGCCAGGTCTGACCACTGGCCGGCCTCCACCAGTTCCTTTCTCGAGATGGAAAGGGGAAGACCGGGCGCTTCTTCCTCGCCGGTGAGGGCAACCACCACCGAAAGGTCATCCAGCACCCCGACGTGCTCCAGGGCTTTCAGAGCGAAGAGAATGACTACGTCACCGCTCTTCATGTCCGCGACGCCGGGGCCCGAAGCCGTATTTCCCTCCCGCCGAAAGGTCTGGAAAGGACTGTCCTCCTCGAAGACCGTATCCAGGTGCCCGATCATGAGGATCTTCGGTCCTCTACCCGGGCCCGTTCGCTCGGCGAAAAGTTGTCCGGCCCGGTTGACCTCGGGAGGAAAATCAACCCAGCGGGTCTGGAAACCCAGCGCGTCCAGTTCTGACCGGAAGATCCGCCCCACCTGCCGAACGCCCCCATGATTCATCGTGCCAGAATTGATGTTCACGACCCTCTCCAGGAGGGCGATGGCGTCGTCTTCCGTTTCTTCCAAGTATCGAGCCATGGCCTCTTCCACCGGGGTCAAGCCCTGGCCTTCCACCGGACCGGCTTGGAAGAGGAGACAGAGGAGGGAGGGGAGCCACGAGATTGAGAGAAGGGGCGCCAAACGCCGGGATCTCCGTTGGTTCATGGGGACTGCCTCGGGTATGGTGAGGGAGCGCCACCCGCCGACTGTCTAATCCAGCAGGGCGTCTACCTTTGCCGCGCAGATGAAGTCGTTCTCCGTGAGCCCTTCTACGGCGTGGGTCGTATAGACCAGCTCACAGCGGCTGTACCCTATCGCCTGATGCGGGTGGTGGTCCTCCGTGTGGGAAGTCCAGGCTACGGCGTTCACGAAAGCCATTACCTCATAGTGGTTCCCGAAGGTGAAGATTCGGCGAAGGCCCTGACCCTCATCGATGACTTCCCACCCCGGAACCTCCGTCTGTAATTTCTGGGCCTCTTCCAGGGTCATGGGAGGAATGCCGCCCTCGCAGGGTTTGCACTTCTTTCTTCTGAGCTCTGACATGGATCCTTCCGTCGTGGACTGGTGTGAGGTGTCTGGGGGTCCTGCGTGAGTATGCCTGAAAGAGGGAGGAGTTCCTTCGAGGCTAGCGCAGCTGGGGCCGGGAGGAGAGGAAGCGGGAGCGGAGCTCTTCGGAGAAGGAGGCCTCGGGTTTTCCCCCGGGGGTATCGAAACTCAGGGCCAGGGCTCGGAGAGGGATGCGGTGGGGGGGGAGAACCAGGTCCGGGGCAAGTTCAAAGAGGGGTAAGGCCACGAACCCCCTGCTCTGGATGTCACGGTGTGTCATGGCGCCGTTTGGTGCGATCTCATGCCAGTCTGGAGTTGTTCCGGTGCCTTCGTCCAGACCAAAGAGGAGAAGGTCCAGATCCATGGTCCGGGGGGCATACCGGCCGCTCGGCCTCTTCCTGCCTAGCGCTTCTTCGATCTCGGCGAACCGGGCCAGGAGCTCCGACGACGAGAGGAGCGTCCGGATTTCCAGCACGCCGTTGAGGAAATCTGGATCGAACGACGGGGCCCCCTCCCGCGGCGGTGACTTGGAGCCAACGGGATCGGGGAGTGGAGCGGTTCGATAGAAGGTTGAGATGCCGATGAGGTCGATCCCAGCCGTGTCGACCAAGAGGCCCAGAGCCTTCGACACGTTCTCCTCAGGCCGGATGTTCGATCCCACCCCGAGGAAGGCGACGGCCCGAGTTTTTT
>JBDHGR010000764.1:0-12150 GCA_039589815.1 Gemmatimonadota bacterium
AAAAAAGGGGAGGTCCAGAGAAAGGCGGCGGCCGTCGTCGGAAACGCCTCGAGCGTTTCGGTGGGTGGAGGGCAACTCGATAAGGTCGCCGAGCTGAAGACTCTCATCCGGGATCTCCACGACGGGGTCGCCCCGGAGGCCGCAAAGGCCCGGTTCGACACCGTGATCAGGGACGTCTCCCCCCAGGAAATCGGCGCCATGGAGGAGCAGCTCATCCGGGAGGGGATGCCGGTTGAGGAGATCCAGCGCCTTTGTGACCTCCACGTGGCGGTGGTCCAGGACAGCCTCGATAAACAGGAGGAGGTCGATGCCCCCCCTGGGCACCCGGTCCATACTTATCTGGCAGAGAACGAGGTCATCACCGGCATCGCAAACCGCCTTGGGGCCCTGTGCGCGGACGAGCGAAAAGACGGATTCTCCGGGCCCGGATGGTCGTCGGAGTACTTTGAGATCCTCCAGGGGTTGGCAGGGATCGACAACCACTACCTCCGGAAGGAAAACGAACTCTTTCCTGCACTGGAACGCCATGGGATCACCGGGCCTTCCCAGGTCATGTGGGGGGTCCACGACGAGATTCGGGGCCAAGTCAAGGAGGCCAAAGATATCCTCGAGGCAGGCTCATGGGAGAGCGCTGCCAGGGCCGGGGCATCTCTCGCACGATCCGTCATCGAGATGGTCTACAAGGAGAACAAGATCCTTCTGCCGCTGGCTCAACAGACCTTGAGCTACGGGGAATGGGCGGCAATCCGAGAGGGAGAGGACGAGATCGGTTACGCCTTTCAGGGGCCTGCCGGGCCTTTTCCGGATGCGGAGGGATCCGCGCCGGAACCGCACCTCAGCCCGCCGGATGCGCCGCCCTCCGAAGCCGTCCCGACCCCGATCCAAAGCCGGAGACCCGGGAACGGGCCATCCATCGGGCTGCCCATCGTATCAGCCGCTCCGACCGCATCCCTCCCTGAGGCGACGGACCAGGCTTTCGTGGACTTGGGGACCGGCCGCCTCAGTCTGGAACAGGTGGACAGGATCCTCAGGCACCTTCCCATCGAGATCTCCTTTGTGGATGCCGATGGCTTCGTCCGGTACTACTCGGAAACGGAGGAACGTCTCTTCCCCAGAACCCCTGGAGCGATCGGGCGGCACGTCGAGAACTGCCATCCTCCCAAGAGCGTCCACATGGTCAAGGAGATCCTGTTGAAGTTCGCGGACGGGGAGCGGGATGTGGCGGAGTTCTGGATCGAGATGCAGGGGAGGTTCATTCACATCCGGTACTTCGCCGTCCGCAACCAGGTGAAGGAGTACCTGGGTTGCCTTGAGGTAACGCAGGACGTTACCGAGATCCGTGGTCTGAAAGGACAGCGCCGCCTCCTGGAGTGGAGCTGAGATTCCGGATTCCCGACCGCTGCACCTAGCCCACCGGCTCCCGGATCATGATCAGGAGCATCTTGAAAGCGGTAACCGCAGACAAAGAGTGAGGGATGTTCGCCGGAAGTAGCAGCGCTTCTCCGCCGTCCACACGGTGAGGTGCACCCCCGATCGTGATCTCCACGGTCCCGTCCAGCACCTGAACCAGGGCGTCGTGGGGCGTGGAGTGTTCACTCAACCCCTGTCCCTCTGCGAAAGCAAAGAGCGTCACCGTCCCCGTCTTTTTCTTTAAGACTTCCCGACTCACCACCGATCCCTCTTGGGCCTGAATCATCTGGGCCAGGTTTTGGGCAGTTGAGAGCGGAGGCACGGATGGTTTCTGAGCCATGTGAGAACTCGTTGGATTGGGTTGATAGGATTCGAAGCCCGGGTTGGGTCGCCCCGACTCCCTTGAGCCTGGAACGCTACCCACCTGGCCCATTAGAGATCCTGGGTTCTGAAAACCCTGATGGAACAAAGAACTGGAGCGACAGCCCAGAGAGCCACACCCAAGAGGCCGATCATTGAGGCGACCGTCGCGGATCCCGTCAGCTTTATCAGAGTCGCCCCACCAGGTCCAAAGAGGTGAACCCCACCCACCTGGAGGAGGGAAAGGACCCTGACCGTGTCGATGGGATTTCCCAAGAGGCCCCCGATGAGGACGACCTGGAGGGCACCCGGGGTCAGGTAGAGAGTTGTGGCAAGCATCACCACGCCGTAAACCACCTCAAAGAGAATCCAAACCCCGAGGGCAATCCCCACGGACAATTGCGTTCGGCCTGAGAGGAGGGAAATCAAGACCGAGATTCCGGTGAACACCAGAGCCAACAGCAGGCTGTACCCAACCACGACCAGGTAGCTCAACGCGCCGGCCGGACCTATTACCAGGGCAATGATGATTCCCGGCAACCCGAAGCCCACTACAGACGCCACCAGGACGGTCATCACCAAGCCCAGATACTTGCCCAACAGGACCCTGGAGCGCGACAGGGGTTGGGTGGAAAGGAGTTCCAGGTACTCGGTGTTGGAGGTGAAACTGAAGACCCCGAGAAGGAGGGCAAAGAGGGGAATCAGGAACCCTGCGAGGTTGACGATGCTCGCCGCGGTCCGGATAAAATCCTGAAAACCGGCGTACCCTGAGGTGACCATCCCGAAATAGGCGATGATGAGGGTGAGGATGGAGAAGAGTCCCGAGAAGCACAGGACCCATCGATTCCGGCGGTTTAACGTGAACTCCTGCCGACCGATCCACCAGATCTCACTCATCAACGCGCCGCTTCGTCGGCAGTATGGGCGCCGACGATCCTCAACATTCCCAAGGGCTCACCGTCGGCCACTCCGATTGGGAACCCTGCACCCGGTTTCATGGCCAAGAAACGGACCTCTACGGTGTCGCCTGACGATGGGACCGTGATTGCGCCAGCTTCCGGGTAACCCCTGATGGATAGTGTGATATCCGTATCCAGATCTCGTCCAACGATCCGCAGCTGGACCAAGTCGTCCTTCCCCGCTTCGACGAGGTCGGGCTCCATCCCGCGAGGTCCGAAGACGACCTCCAGAACCGTGTCCGGAGTACCCCGTTCGGTCCTATACCCAAGCCAGTCCGTCACGACCTCATCAGCGTGTTCGCGGGCGTTCATGGCCCCTTCCGCGTCGCTGAATACCACGACCTGCGCGTTCATGACGGTGGGGATGTGCGAGGTAAGGAGGAACGCTGACAGGTCCGCAGACTGCAAGAACCCGGTTCGGTAATCGGCGAAATAGATTTCAGCGGGTTGCGGGCGTTCGTCCTTCGGCATGGCTTCGAGATAACGAAGCAAACAGCCCGGGGAATCAAAGGTGACGAACTCATGCCCTCTAACGAAACCAGCAGCCTGGTTGACCTGATCGATGACCATGTGGCATTCGCTACAGACATCGACTCCAGCAACGACTTCGATCTCGGGTTCTCTGACACACCCGATGAAGGCCAAGAGGGTGAGCAGAAGAGTTGGCGGGAGGGTTGCTCTGGTCTTCATCACGGGTCTCCGTTGTCCCGTTGGCGGAAGTGCGGTCTCACCAGTGCGTCCCAATCGGGCGCCTCGGTGTGGAACTCCTCTATCGCCCCGCCCGCTTTCTCGATTGCCCGGATCACCTCCAGCCGATCCTCAGGCGGAGCTCTGAAGTGCACGTGCCTGCCGTTTCGGTCGGTGACATCGGCCCCTGCCGCCATCGCAGCATCCAGAATGGCGTCGGTGGTGCTGGTCAGAACCACCCGGACCTTGGTTTCCCTCGTCACCGTGCTTCGGAAGACCGACACGTCCTCCACCTCCACCACCCGCCCCTCGGCCAACACCGCCACTCGGTCGGCTGTCTGCATGGTATCATGAAGATTGTGCGAGGAAAAAAGGACCGTGGTTCCATTGCTCCCCAACGCTCTCATGTGATCCCGAAGGCGTTGAGTGCCCAGGGAATCGAGGTTTAGGGTGGGCTCGTCCAGGATATAGAGGGGCACCTCCTTCAGGAAAGCGACTGCCAGCCCCAGGCGTTGGAGCATTCCCCCCGAGAACTCACGGGTGTACCGATCGGCATCTTCCGCCAGAACGAACAGGTCCAGGACTTCCTCTACACGAGCCGATGGTACCTGCCTTAGTCGGGCGAAAAGGTCCAAAACCTCCCGAGCGGTAAGGAGGCCGGGCATGGTGGTTCTCTGAGGCAGATAGGATACGATCTCTTTGACCCGGCCCGGTTCCTCGCCCAGGTCGTGGCCGTCGACGAAGACCTTCCCTCCCGAGGGAGAGTGAAGGCCGGCTAGGGCTCGCAAAACGGTTGTCTTTCCACCTCCGTTGGGACCCAGAAGCGCAAAGGTCTCCCCTCGGCGAACCTCCAGATCGATCCCGCGTACAGCCTCGATGGGGCCGTACTCTTTCCGGAAGGCTTCCAGCCTGATGATTGGGATCGGCATAGTCATCAGCCTTCTCTACGAAACCACCCACGCCTGGTGGTCCATGTTGCCCCAACCAGCGGCGCCAACGTGAGGAAGAGGTAAAACCCTGCCCAGGCCAACGCCGGATCCGTCTGATGGGAAACGAGCATCGTCCAGGGAACATCCGAGTTCTCGCTGGGCATCATCAGCGGAGAAGGATCCTGAGCTTCTCCCAGGTCGAGGATCGGCAGGGTGGTCTCTGCCAGTTCGAGGATTCTCGCCGCCGGGCTCAACAGGTAAAACCGGACTTCGGGTGTAGCAGATTCCATCACCTGGAATGCGTTCTGGATGCTGAACGGCTGATCTCCCAATGCGTCTCCATCCAGGTCGTACCCGGCATGGTCACTCCAATAATTACCACCGGTCTCATCTGCCCAGGTGATCTCCATGTCGCTCACGTCCTGGAGCAGCTCACTCAGGTTGTTGATGAAGTTGTTCTGTCGGAACGCGTTGAAATCACTCCCGCCGTTCAGTTGGATGGCGAGATCGTTGTCCACCACGTCGTTTTCCTGAAACAGATTATTGGTGCTGTTGCTCACAAATATGCCGCGGCTGTTGTCGATAATCAGATTCGAAAGAGCCGTAACATGATCCATGGACTGGTAGAGGATTCCGTAGGCCCGAAAACCCCGACACTGTGCAAAGGTATTCTCGGACAGGACAATATCTTCCGAATACATCAGGGCCGCTCCAGCCACATTCTTCTCAAAGAGATTCCTTTTGAAGGTATTGTGGTTGGAGTACATGTAGTGGAGCCCGTATCGAACATGATAGATATGGTTATCAACGACCTCTGTGGAGTCAGAAAACGAGAAGTAGATTCCGTCACGGGCATCAACAATCTCATTGCCTGAAACGAGATTACCCAGGGAGTTCCAGAGATGGATCCCGTTCCCTCGGTCCGCCTCGATCAGGTCCTGTCGGCCCTCGATCAGGTTGTTTTCGATGCGGGCGTGGTTCCCACCCTTTACGTAGATCCCGTGCAGCGACTCTGACACTCTCGAGTTTCTGATGGCCACCGAATCGGTCTCCACCAGGATACAGGCCATGTCCTTCGTCAGTCGTGACCCGGCTTCACTCACATGGACCCCGTCCAAGACCGTCCCAGGAGCCAGGATATGGACCACATTCCCTTCATATCCACCCCGAATCGTGGGGAGCAGCCGCTCTCTGATAGAGCCTCCACTGGTCGCGTCCACGTCTCTGAGTCCGGTCAGGACCACCGGCACCCGGATCACCAGGTTCTCGAGGTACTCACCTGGAGAGAGGCGGATGGTGTCCCCAGGACTCGCCATGGCCAGCACCCGCCCGATGGAATCACCCGCAGCCACCGTGTGATTCGTAACTGCCCCGGGAGGAGGCGTCGCCTGGAGAGACACGAGGGCCAACAGCACTGCAGCACAGGTCATCGGTAAGCTCAGAATCTACTTTGAGGCCGGTTGTTTTCCGGGCCCGAGTCTAACGCGTCATCCTGCGGATCTCTGCGTCCACCATTTGCTGGGTCCGGACTCCGGCCACCCCGGTTTTCACCAGACCCTGCCAGACCTCCTCCAGGTCCAGGAAGAGCTGCCTATCGAAAGCACCGTCGGCCCGCCTCGCTTTGCAGTCCTCATAAAGGGTCAGAGCAGTCGTGAGTTGCGCCTGGGTGTCTGTCCATTCTTCATGGAGGGTCTCACTGAAGTTGTCCCCGTGTTGGGCGAACCCCTCAGTGATGTAGGCCGCAACCGGATTGATGATGTTGATGACCTGTATGACCTCGATGTCCTTATTGTGGACCTTCGCTTCCCAATCCTCGTCCGAGCTCACCGCCACGGGCTCGGGAACGGGGAGCGGATCCGGGGCCTCCACGGTCAGGAGGGGAGCTTCGGCCTCGGTATCACCGGCCGGTGCACTGTCCGACCCTCCGCACCCTGCTACCAGCCCGGCAGTCAGGATTCCAATCAGTAAGCTTCTCATTTCTAACCTCCGTTACTTGTCGCCAAGGGGCTCTCGCCATCTCCAGTCGTTGTCCGCCAGGTCAGGAAGAGCGCCCCCAGCAGAAACAGCCCGAACCCCAGCAGGAGATAGGTCCCGAAAGCCGGGAAAGACCACACCTCGAATTGGCCCACCATCTTGTGGCCGAACACTGGGGGTGTGAACGGATCCACATTGACTGCAGCTCGTGGATCCAGGTTCTTGCCGTAGAAGTCGAGCTTGTACCAAAAACTCCATAAGGAAAAGGCGCCGAAGTAGGCCGCCATCACCATCACGTCCAAAAGGGAGCGCAGATTCCCTATGGCCGCGGTCCGGAGCGTGAGCACCCCGATCAGACCGATCACCAGCGGGATCCACTTCAACTCGGTGAAATCCTCCTCACGGAGTTCATCCATCCCAATGTAATGGTTCAGGACGTTGATCTCGGTGAGGTCGTTTCCACCCTCACCTCCCCCTACCAAGGCATGGCTATAGACGTAGAGGTCCAGTCCCTCCGGGTACTGCTGTGCCCCGAAGCTCATGTGCCACAAAGGCACGAAGAAGGTCGGGATCAGAGCCAGGAATGCAGCCGCAACCAATAGCCTGCTCTTCCCGATGAGGGGCTGATCCAGGACCGTCGCGAACCGTGAAAGCCAAGCAAGCATGATCGCCTCGTTTGCGTTCCCCCGACCGGGCGTTCTTTCGGCCCGGCCGGGGAACGATTCGTTGCTCTCCGACGCTTCTACCTGACCAGGAGGTACCCCTGCATCTCCTGGTGGAGAGCGCTGCAGAAGTTTGTGCAGTAGAAGGGGAATACTCCTGGCTTATCAGCGACGAACGTCACCGTCTTCGTCTCACCTGGATCGATGACCAGGTTCACGTTGTACTCGTCCACGGCGAATCCGTGGAGCTCGTCTCTGATTTGTTCGATGTTCGTCACGTGGACCCGGACGATGTCTCCCTGGTTCACTCGGATCACATCAGGGGCGAAGAAAGACCGGACGGATAGCATCCAGACTTCAACCATGTTGCCGTTCCGCTCGATCCTGGTCTCTTCCACCTCCCACACTGCGTCGGGATCTGCAGGCCACGCCGGGTCGCCTCTCTGGTAGACCTCGATCGGGTCAAGTTTGTCGGCATGGATCATCACCGCATAGTGAGGCTCCGGCTCGGTGAAGGCATCATAGAGGAGGGACATCCGGTCCCCTCCGATATCGATTAGCTGGGCCGATTCCGGAATGGAGGGTCCGACGCTCACATGCCGCCCTTTGGAGAGTTTGTTCAGGGCCACGAGGTAGTTCCCGTCGGGGGACTGAGTGTCTCCCTCGGCAGATACCAGGTGCCCGATGTTGTAAGCCACCGGAATTTTGTCCAGGACGTACTGGTTCATATCAGCCCCCTCCTCGTAGGGCGGGAGCTTCCACTTCGCCACGGCACTCTCGACGAATAGGGATGTGTAAGCGTTCCCTCTGTCGTCGAATTGTGTGTGCAATGGCCCAAGGCCCACGGGAATCTCGGCTTCCCTGACCGACTCGTAGGTCAGGACCGGAATCCCGTCGATGGTCTCCTCAAAGTCGTTGGCCTGGATCGCCGCCTGGATCTTCTCGATGTCGTAGACGGTGGTTGTGGGGGAGAGCTTCCCGGACCCAATGATCCAACGGCCGTCGGGGCTCACGTCCACCCCATGTGGGGACTTGGCCAACGGAATGAACCAGGCTATGCCTGAAACATCCTCGGGCATGATGACCTGAGCCCCGCCGTGTACCTCGAAGTTCCCGGCGTCGACGGCAGCCTGAGCCGCCCGCCAATCCACCATTAGGATGTAGTCTTTGTCCTTCTGAGACGCCGTGACCTCCAGTTTCCCACCTTCGATGAACTCACGCTCGGAGTTGTAGCAAGTCCAGAAGAAGTACCCCTCGCTGGGCCCTTTCCCGGCATCGCCCAGGTCGTAGTTGAAGGGAGGAACGAGGATCTCCCACCCCAGGGACATCTCGCCGGACTCGGGGTCCACATGAATCCCGGCCACCAGACCTTTGTATTCGGTGGCGTATTCCGTTACGTCGGCGTAGGTGCCCGCCGGGAAGGGAATGGACATCCGCGTTGCCATGGTGACGTATTCGGTGTTCGGGGTCACAAAGGAGCTACCGTGGTTCGCCGAGATATTCGGGACTTTCAAGATTTGTTTGGTCTTGAAATCCTTCAGGTCGATCCGAGCGATCCTGCCGTTGGCGTTGTCATTGATGAACAGCCAGCGACCGTCGTATTCTCCGTCGGTTTCGGATGGGCCCGGGTGATGGGAATCCCCCCACGTGTACTCACCCAACATCTCCTTCGACTCGTCATCGAAACCATAGCCCGTCCCCGGATAAGGGGTGAAAACCGGAATGGTAGCGATATGGCGCATGGAGGGGACCCCGGCCACGAACACCTGCCCGCTGTGCCCGCCGGAGTAGAACAGGTAGTACTCGTCCAAATCTCCGGGAGCGACGTAGGTGGCCAAGGCTGCATTGGTGAGTTCGGACCCACCCGCTGCCCCACCTCTGCCTCCCCGACCACTGGGCGGTCCTTCACTGCAGCTGATCAGTCCGCCGACCAGCAGGGCAGCCATCGGCAGGGCAATCAACCGATGTTTGGTCTTTTCTGTCATTTCTCGCCTCCTCTTTGAAGCAGCTAATCAAACGGTCTTTTCTCGGTATTCAATTCACCGGGTTGTCCGGGGTGGGGCCCCCTTCCGGTCCAGGCGGGAGGCTATCGGCACGATTCGTCACGATGTCATAGGCCTGCATGATCTTCGCGACGGCCTCCCACTTTTCTTCATCGGTGAGAACGATTTGGCTTCCCAGGATGATCTCCATGGTGCCTGTAGGATCGAAGAGGAACTCTTCCACGGTTTTGCTGAAACGGGCTCTCACGTCGTCAGGTGCCCAGGAGAGGTCGGGGCCCTTGTCCGTGGGAGACTGAATGTCGTAGGCCTCGATGCTGTGACAGACGAAGCAGCTCTTCTCCACAAAGAAGGCTCCATCGCCCTCCATCATGCGCTGCTCCCGCTCGATCTCCTCCGGAGTCATTTCATCCTTCAGATCGACTCCGGGGAAGTAGGACCAGGGCAGTTCTGTATTGTCCCGCCAGCTCATGGCGAGCATGGCCAGGGCGTATTGATCCCGAGATTGGAAGTTCATCTCGGGCATGATTGTGTTCGGTACGACGGTCTCAGGGGACTGAAAGTGTTTGATGTGCCAATTGAAGATGGTCTGCTGGGGGGAAACCAAATTCGAAAAATCGTATCCTTCGGCGTGTTTGTCTCCTTCGAACGTCAGGTCCGGTCCCAGGCTCCCGCCCGCGCCATTGATGACGTGGCAGATCTTGCATCCCTTGTCCCGAACCAGCTGCTTCGCGTGGTTGATGAAGGGCGTCCCCTGGGTGGATCGTTCGTACCGATGGCAGAAGTTGCAGGTGATCTCGTACAGGGGCAGGGGAGAGCGGGGATCGTACTCACTCCCCACGGCTTCACCCAGGATTGGCACCCGCCAGTGGTCGACATAGCCGTGGCCATCGGCATACGTGAGAGCCAACCCCTGCCCCCCGTGGCAGGAGGTGCACCCGAACTCCTCCACCGGATGCTGGTCGAGAATCTCCTGGTTGGAGTGCGTGCGCGCCCAAGGCTCCTCCACATTCTCCAGCCCAGCCCAATCGATTCCCAAATGACAGGTGGTGCAGCGATCGACGAGGTTCAGATCCTCGACCCAGATCTGCTGGATCCCCCTGGGAAGTTGGGAGGGATCTACTTCTCCGATTTCTTCCGCCACGACGAGCTCGAATTCGGATTGGTAATATTTCCACTCCGGAGAGGAGTCCACGAACACGGCCGCGAGACCGGCGCCGAGAGTTATGACGGAAACCACGAGTAACACGGTGATTTCTCTACTGCCGATCCGTTGAATCATCATATGATATCCCCCCGCCTCAAAATGTGATCGGGTGTTGGGGCCAGGGTTGCCACGGCCAGTAGAAGTCCCAGTTGGGGCCCCGCAACGCGGTCCCTATGTAGGTCATGAGGACGAACGCCGTGATGAACCCGCAGAAGGTGGCAACGGCCGCCGTTCTTTTTGAGCCCGAGACCTTGAGGACGAGGAAATAGAAACCAACAAAAAGAAGAAGGAGGAGTGTGGCCGGGTTGAAGAGGTCGAAAAAGAGCTGGCTTTCGATGTTCGTGAGGAGGTCTCGCAGAGGGAACAGCACAGCTACAGCCACGCACAGAACGGTGGAAGCCACCCCGAAAACCGACCCAATGATGGCCCACCTCCGGCCATCGGCATTGGTGAACCAGACACCGATCCCATCCTGTTCTTTGTCCAGGAAAGGGATCAGGCCCAGTCCGATGATGACCGCTCCAGGTACGATCACCCCCCCTATCAGCGCCGAATATCCAACCAGCTCCTGTAGGCCGAGGAAGTACCACGGAGCCTTCGCAGGATTGGGAGTCACTTCCGGGTTCGCCGCTTCCTCAAGGGGAGCAGCAAAGACCAGAGCCAAGATCACGCACACAGCAACGGTCGCCAGGGTCACCAACAAAAGTCGAACCGTCATGAACGGCGTAGAAGGAACTGAGTTCGTGTCATCGAGAGTGGTAGGATCTGACACCTGAACCGTCGTGCCACTGGCTATTCCCAGGATGCTATAGGTCTTTGAGGACCGGGGCGGAGCGGGTTCCCGGTTCCGAGCCTCGGCGCGAAGCTGCTCGGTGATGGCCAGTCCGCCGTCTTTCCGGATCCGCCACATATGCCAGATGGCAATCCCCGTGAGGATCAGGGGCAAGAAGACACAGTGGAGAACATAGAACCGGATTAGAGTCGGTTGCCCGATGACCGTGCCCCCCAAGAGGAACTGTCTGATGGACTCACCGATCACCGGCACCGCCGCTGCAATGCTGGTTCCCACCGTGATGGCCCAGAATGCCAGTTGGTCCCAGGGAAGCAGATAACCGGTGAAGCTCAAGAGGAGGGTGAGGACCAGGAGGATGACCCCTAGCACCCAGTTGAGAGGTCTTGCGGATTTTACGACCTCCCCTGCCTTGTACGAGCCGGTGAGAAACACCCGGAACATGTGGAGGAAAACGACCGCTACCATGAGATGGGCGGCTATCCGGTGGACCCGGCGTAGGAGCCAACCAAAGCTTATGGCAAATTCCAGATCCTTTATGCCCCAGTAGGCCCGTTCCACCGAAGGAACGTACAAGAACATCAGGACTACCCCGGTAACGGTCAGGATCAGAAAGAGGACAGCCGAGATGGTACCCAGATAGAAGGAGTAGCCCACGGCCATCCCCCTCGATGACACTCTGTTCGGGAACCAGTGCAGGAGGAAGTTGGAAACGACTCCGCTCCCCGCTTCCCGGTTGGACTCAGGCCGCCATGGCCAGACCAGCTTTTCCCAGATCCCAGAAATCGATGGCAGGTTCATCTAGATCACCAGTTTGAAGTCGCGGCCTACCTCTCTAGCGAGGTCGACCACCAGTGAACCGTCCTTGGGTGAGACTTCCAGATGGTGCCACTGAAGGGGCCTGGGAGCAGGCCCCGAATAATTGGTGCCGTCGCCGTGGAACTTCGCCCCGTGGCAGGGACAGTGGAATTCGCCTAGGGATTGGAACTCGTGGTCACGAACGGTGAGCTGCTGCGCCTGTTCGAAGGGTGCGAACTTCACCGTGCACCCGAGGTGGCTGCAGACCCCGGAAACGGCGCTGTAGCTGTTGGCGTCACGGAGGAGGAAAACCCGATGCTCCTCCAGATAGGTCATGCCATTCTGGAATCCGTCGGGAGAGCCAAGCCGGATCC
>JBDHGR010000765.1:0-21853 GCA_039589815.1 Gemmatimonadota bacterium
TGATGATCCTATTGAGCGCTCTGGCCACCATCTTCCCGGCCACGCTGGGTCCGGCGGCCAATCCGCTCCAAACCCCGGAAGTCATAAAACCCGAGTGGTTCTTCTACGTGGCTTTCCGGTGGTTGAAACTCTTCACCGGCACCGCGGCCATCCTGAGCATGGGGTTCGTACTCTTCGTCATGTTCGCCTGGCCCTTCATCGACGCTCTTATCAGGAAGAAGACCAGGTTCCAGGAAGCTTCCGTCTGGGTCGGAATCTTGGGAGCCCTGGCCATCATCGCCCTGACGGTTTGGGAAGCCATCGCCAAGCACTGAGGCATGTAAATGACACTCGAGACCAAGCGCATCGTTATCGCCTCCCTGGGAGGCCTCTTCCTCCTCTCCCTGGTGTTCGTCCAATGGATGGAGACGGCTCGAAAAGCTGAGGAGGCCGGGATCCGGGAGGCTCACGTCGCCGTTCCCGCCTCCTCGGAGGAGTGCGTGGATTGCCACGCGGAGGAAAACCCCGGGATCGTCACGCACTGGACGGGCTCCACCCACGCTGCCACGGGCGTGGGTTGCTTCGATTGCCACCAAGCTCTCGATGGCGAGCCCGACGGGTTCCTCCACAACGGGGCCCGCATCGCCACGGTGGTAACTCCCAGGGACTGTGCCCGTTGCCATGACGCAGAGGCGGCCGAGTTCGCCGAAAGTCACCACGCTGCCGGGGGGAATATCTTGGCCTCACTGGACAACTTCCTGGCTGAGACGGTGGAAGGGGCTCGGATGGAGTTCGATCCCCATTCCCCGACCCCAGGCAGGGCCTTCGACGCGGCAAACGGTTTCGCAAGTGCGAACTCGGGGTGCCGGCAGTGCCACGGTGCAAAGGTGGGGCTGGAAGCGACCGATGGAGGGACCATCACGGTGGACGAGCTCCAACCCGATGAGAACGGGATCCCCACCAACCAGGACGCAGTAGCCCGCATCGCCCTGGACGAAAACGGGAAGCCCATGCTGGTGGCGTCGACCTGGCCCAACACCGGCATCGGCCGCCTCAACCTGGACGGCTCCAACGGATCCTGTACGGCTTGTCACTCCAGGCACGACTTCTCTCCGCGACGGGCGAGGCAGCCGGAGAACTGCGGGAAGTGCCACCTGGGTCCGGACCACCCTCAGAAGGAGGTCTACGAGGAGTCCAAGCACGGAATCGCCTACAGAGACCTGAAGGACGACATGAACCTGGACGCGGTGGATTGGATTCTGGGCGAGGATTATGCCGCCGCCCCCACCTGCGCCACCTGTCACATGTCCGGGAACATCCGGAACGGACGCCGCATCACCCACGATCCCGGGGAGCGGATCTCCTGGACCAATCGTCCGGCGGTGAGCGTGGCCATGGACACGGATATCAACCACAACATCGTAACCGAAACCGACCCCGAACTCCGCCGCGAACTTACCCACGACACCTGGACACAGAAGCGGGATCGGATGAAAGAGGTCTGTACCACCTGCCACACCGACGCCTACGTGAACTCCTTCTACACCCAGTACGACGACCTGGTGGTTCTCTACAACGAGAAGTTCGCCAAACCGGGGCTGGCCATCATGGCAGCTCTGGCAGAGAACGACCTCCGGACCCCCACCCAATTCGACGAAGAGATCGAGTGGACCTGGTTCTATCTCTGGCACCACGAGGGGCGGAGGGCCCGACACGGCGCGTCCATGATGGCCCCGGACTACACGCACTGGCATGGGATGTACGAGGTGGCCGAGCGGTTCTACATGGAGCTGATCCCACAGGCCCGTGAGATCACCGGCCACGCTACCAGTACAGGACACGCAGCGGCGGCACGAGCCGTGAACGCCGTCATTGACGGCATCCTGTCGCGATCCGAGCACGTCTGGTTCGAAGAGGGAGCCGAGGGAGCGGCAGAGAGAATCCGTCAGGAAATGGAACGGCGGTACGGACGGACGGGAGGCTAAGGCTCATGGCCATGAAACGAAGGAGGTTCCTGAAGGCCCTGGGAGCCGGCACCGCGGGGATCGCGGCCTTCTCCTGCAAGGATCAGGACGCAGCCCGGCGCATTTCTGCGGGACAGGGGTCCACTCAGGATGCGGATCTCAAGTGGACCAAGGCACCCTGCCGCTACTGCGGAACTGGGTGCGGTGTCGAAGTGGGAGTGAAGGATGGTCGGGTCAGGGCCGTCCGGGGAGATGAGGCCAATCCGGTGAACCGGGGCCTTCTCTGCGTGAAGGGTTATCACCTCCCGGCCATGCTCTACGGGGAGGATCGGCTTACACGCCCGATGCGCCGAAACGACGACGGCCGGGGCTTTTCCCCGATCTCCTGGGATGAGGCCCTGGACCTCATCGCCGAAAAATACCAACAAGCCCTGGACGAGGCCGGCCCTGAATCGGTGGCCTTCTATGGGTCCGGTCAGTGGGGAATCCACGACGGTTACGCCGTGACCAAATGGTTCCGGGGAGGACTCCGGAGCAACAACGTGGAACCCAACGCCCGCCTTTGTATGGCCGCCGCGGTCATGGGTTTCATGACACAGTTCCAGAGCGACGAGCCCATGGGTTGTTACGAGGACTTCGAAGCCGGGGACGACTTCATCCTCTGGGGAAACAACATGGCGGAGATGCACCCCGTCCTCTTCTCCAGAATCCTGGCGAACAAGAGGGAGAATCCGAATGTTCGCATCGTGGATATCGGCACCCGCCGGACACCTACCAGCGACTACGCCGACATGTACGTGGAGTTCAAGCCCAACACCGACCTGGCCATAGCCAACGGGATCCTTCACCTGCTGGTGGCCAACGGACAAGTGGACCAGACATTTATTCAGGAAAACGTCGTGTTTCGTCGTGGGATCGAGGACCTGGACCGCATCGGCTACGGCTCCTGGGGGCCCGATGGCCTGGGGCTGAGCCCAGACGACGGACCTGCGGAGCACTACCGATTCGCAGACCAGGCCCGGCCCTCCTCCTTCGAGGATCTGGAAACCTTCCTGGCCGACTACACTCCGGCCCGGGTCAGTGAGATCAGTGGGGTTCCAGTAGGACAGATTCACGCCCTGGCCGACATGTACGGCGACCAGGGCCGGGGCACCGTGAGCCTATGGTGCATGGGGGTGAATCAGCACGTCCGAGGCACCTGGATGAACAACCTCATCAACGACATCCACCTCATCACCGGAAAAATCAGCCGCCCGGGAAGCAACCCCTTCAGCCTCACGGGGCAGCCTTCCGCCTGTGGGACAGCAAGGGAAGTGGGAACCCTCTCCAACCGGCTTCCCGCCGACCTGGTGGTCATGAACCCCGAGCATAGGGCCAAGGCAGAAGAGATCTGGGGAATCCAACCGGGCACCATCCCTGAGAGGCCCGGCTACCACACCATGGACATGTTCCGGGCCTTCATGCGGGGTGACATAAGGGTCATGTGGGTCCAGACCACCAACCCCTGGGTGAGCATCCCGAACGTCAACCGTATCCAGCGGGAACCCAACGACGGTCGTTTCCTCATCGTCAGCGACATCTACCCCACTCCCACCACCGAGGCGGCGGACCTCGTTCTTCCCTCGGCGGGCTGGGTGGAGCGGGAGGGGACCTTCGGGAACTCGGAGCGGCGTACTCAGCACTGGGAGAAAGCCGTGGATCCCCCAGGGGAAGCCAGGGAGGATGCCTGGCAGGTCATGGAAGTGGCCAAGCGTATGGGGATGGAACACCTCTTCCCCTGGCCGGAAGACGACTGGCACGAGCCCATGTTCGAGGAATACCGCCGGTTCGGGTTGGGCATCGGAAAGGACCTGGCCTCCTACCAGCAGCTCCGTGAGACCCGAGGAATGCTCTGGCCCGTGGTCGATGGAAAAGAAACCCGGTACCGATACGCCGCAGGATACGACCCCTACGTTCAAAAAGACGAGGGCGTCCACTTCTACAAGGCCAAGGGGTTCGGCGAGAAAGCGGCGTTCTGGCTCCGACCCTACCACCCCGCCGCCGAGTCGCCGGACGAGGAGTATCCGTTCTGGCTCTGCACCGGTCGGATTCTGGAGCACTGGCACACAGGGTCCATGACCCGGCGGGTCAAACAGCTTCACCAGGCTGCGCCGGAGAACTACGTGGAGATCAACCGGGCCGATGCCACGGAGTTGAGCATCAACTCCGGCGATAGGGTTCGTTTGATAAGCCGCCGGGGAGATTTGGAGCTCAGGGCGAAGGTCGACGGAAGGGGGCAACCGCCCAGGGGCTCTTTGTTTGTCCCGTTTTTCGATGAAGCCCGGCTGATCAACCTCCTGACCGTCGATGCCATGTGCAACATCAGCAAGGAACCGGACTTCAAGAAATGCTCGGTCCGCATCGAAAAAGCGTGACGGACATGAAGCCAAGCCAACCGAAGCTCTGCGTCTCCGGATGGACCCCATCAGGAACCATCCTCTTGGCCATCATGGCGATCCTCCCACTGTCGGCTTGCGGCCAGGACGATTGGGTCCCGGTCGCCGACTCCGACGGCGCAATGAAATCCAGCGGTTCCGTTCGAGCCGAGCGACGCCTCTACGATGGAGCCCCCCCCGTCATCCCGCACGACCTTTTCGGGGCGGCATGCAGCAGTTGCCACGACCCGCTCGGCATCGCAGTGGATGGTGTGGGGTTCGCTCCTGCCAACCCTCATGACGACACGGATCGGGCCCATGCCACGACCCGCTGCCGCCAATGCCACGTTCAGGTTCTGGCCGATGGCCTTTTCGTCGAAAACAGTTTCCATGGCCTGGCGCAGGACCTGAGGCCCGGGAGCCGCCTGTTCGAGGGGGCCCCACCCACCATCCCCCACAGACTTCTCATGCGAGAGAACTGCGCCGCTTGCCATTCAGGACCCGGTGCTCGGGCGGAGATCATCACTACCCACCCGGAACGCGTCAGGTGTCGGCAGTGCCATGTCCCCGTCACTACCCGTGAGGCCACCCTCGGCTACCTCGAGGTCCGCCCTAGCTCCCCGGAGGGTTCATGAGTGAGATGCAGGACATCATCAACCTCGGGGCCGAAGAGGAGGCCGCCCGCCTCTGGCAGGGCGCGAAGAAGGCCCAGGAGACAGCCGCCGACGACTTCATATCCCTGTGCGAGGCTTTGGACCTGGGACTGAGAGCCGCAGAGATCCTGGTGACCCACCGCCTCCATCCGCTGAAAGATCAGTTCCCGGCTACGATTGGGATCCAGCTGGACACCCCCTCCCCGGAAGTGGACCCTCCCCGGGACGCCATCAACGTCCCCAATTCCCTCTCCTTCATCGCCATCCTGGACCTTCTCAGTGGAGAGGACATGGACTGTGTTTCTCCCGGGCTCCACCGGGGGTGGGAGGACCGACGGTTCTCCTGTAGGAGGTCCCGGGTCACCGCAGCGGAAGCTCTAGGCGTGACGCTTTCGGAAGAGGATCGGAACCAGCTCCTCCTCCTCGCCGCCTACCGAAATCGGATCTTTCGGAGCCCGCCCCCTGTGCGGGTGGTCCGAGGAGAGATCCTGGCGGCCTTCCCCACCTTGAATCGTCTGGTGGAGGAGTTGAGGTAGGGAAGGTGCCCCCTTGAATGCCCTATCCCTCCCCTTGGACCCAGTTGAAGGTGTTGCGAGTGAGGTGTCATATGGGCGAGCGGCTGGCGTCACTCAGTTGTAGAACCAACGCCGTGCCCTGGGAGAGGAAGACGACCATGAGCAACCATAGATCCGTCATCAGCCAGGTACTCACCGTCGCCATGCTTGCCGGCCTCGTGGCTTGCAGCGACGACCCAACGGCCCCCATCGACCCCGGGTCCCCCCCCGACCTTCCTCCCCTGACCTCGATGACGGGTGACTTCAGTATCTTCGGGAACCCGGGCGCGCAACAGGGTGAGGCCGCTCCGGGTGCGAGACTGACAGCGCTGAACTTCACCAATGCCGCGCTCCGTGTGGTGGCGGCCCAGGTCGTGACGGTGGTGGGCCTCGCGGTACCGGTCGCTACGTTCGCGGCGGCCGCAAATAGCACGCCCACCTTCGAAGACGACGGTCGATGGCATTGGCGGTTCACGGCGGTCCACGGCGGCAAAACCTACACGGCTCACCTTAGTGGAATCGTACAGGGGAGCGACGTTGTCTGGGACATGCGCATCACGTCCCCGACCCATGTGCCACCCCTGGAGGAGTTCGTCTGGTACGGTGGCCAAGGCCGCCTCGACCGGACCTCCGGTACGTGGACCTTCTACGATCCCGCCACGCCGTCCGCCTCGACGGCTCTACTGAGAATCGATTGGACGCACGTGTCACAGACGGAGCACGGATGGGAGGCCACCGCCCTCGGGGGCACAGCGACTGGTGACGTGTTTACCGCCAGCGTGGACGGCAACGATCGGATGATCACCTACAGGGATGCTTCCGAGCAGACCTTGGTGGAGATCTACTGGAGCACCGCAGACGGCAGCGGGTATCTGATCGCCCCGAACTACAATGGCGGCGTCAAGGCATGCTGGGACGTGAATCAGCAGGACGTCGTCTGCCCATAGCCCCGTCGCTGGACATCAGCGGGATCGACCTGCGGAGGATGGAGGAGTAGGATAGCGGTCATCTAGGCGGGAAAGGCCTTGCGGCGGTTCCACGGGATGCACCTGAGGCCGCCTTCAATCACCTTCTGGGGCCGACGTCCGGCGCGGGTTCCGTTCGGCAAGCCGATGTCCTAGAAACAGCCTGGCGAGTCCACGTTAATCACACGGGGATTCCTTCAGGCCCCCTCCTCCCGGATGGTGAAGGTGATGGGCAGAGAAATCCAGACCGGTACCCTCTTGTCCCGGTTCAAGGCCGGGGTGAACAGAATGATCCCTGCCACGGCCATGGCTGCATCATCCAGAGCTTTGTGACCCGAGGTCCGATTCACCTGGGTATTCACGACTTTGCCTTCTTCGTCGATGAAGAACCAAACCTGCACCGTACCACCGATACCCGCGTCCCTTAGGAGGGCCGGGTACTCCCGTTCCAATGCCCGGGCCACCTCATCCCTGTTCTTCACGGCCGGGCGAATCGTAAAAGGTGTTAGGGTAGGGGTCGTGGAAAGGTCCGTCGTCGTGACTTCGTTCGGCGGCGGAAGATTCTTCACCGGGTTTTCCTTGAACGTCGTCTGAGGAATCGTGATGTCCTCGCTGATATCCGCGGATGCGATCACGGGAGTTGCTGGGCGGGCGATGGCCTCAGGTGGCGGTGGAATCTCGATCTCCGGCAGAAAATCGATGGCCTTCAACTGGTCGGAGGTAATGGAAACGTCAGCCGCCGTTAGCTCGGGAAAGAAGAAGAAGACGGAAAAATGAGCCACCGTGGCCACAATCATGGATCCCCAGAACCATGCTCTAAATGACCTTTTGAACCGATCGTTGGCGGTGAGGGGGATTCCCGATCCGGTCTCAGCCGGTTCCGCTCGAGTGTTCATCGTCTTCTCCCGTCCGAAAGGGTCCAGAAGGGGTTCGCTTCCGCCATCAGGGTCTACGAGGACTACCTCGGTCGGAACTTGAAATCGTAGTGAGTGGCTGTCCTGCGAATGGGAAGAATCCGCTCCCTTGGTACGAGCCGGGTTTTATTGGGACCGAAGACCAGAATTCTCTGTTCGATGGGCTCAACCGTGGCCCGGGAGTCCAGCGTGAGTCCGTAGGATCCGTACTTGTCCGTGGGAATGAGTCTCCTATCGGGCCACCAATTCAGCATAACGCCCGTTGGCGCACCTCGAGCGGGACGGGGCTTTGACGGGGTTGCCCTTGACCACCGGTACTCCACACGGGTGGAGTGCTCCACGGCCCGGATCTCCCTCTCCCCTGCATCAGCATGGCGGACAAAAAGGACGGATGTGAGGCCCATCCCGCCGAGGGCGCTGACTCCTATCAGACCTAACGTCGCCCAATCATGCCGGTTCATCTCGACACCTCCAGGGGATGCTTGAAAAGGCTCTCCGTTCTCGCGCCCTTTTAGAGGTGATACAGGGGAGCACGCTTGTTTGGTCCCCTGAGCGCCATGGGCGGGAGCCCGGACGGTCGGCCCGGTACGCTTCTCTGGCCTATCCTCGGCTGCCCGTAGACCCCCTCCTAAGCCAGGTCAGGAATTGAACGAATTGGAATCGGCGCTGGAGATCCCTCCCATCTCCCACGCGGGAAGCTCCCCTCTCCGGGCCTTGCTAGGTGAGGCCGGACCCGATATCCATATCCCCACGACATCGCAAGACGGAGGGGATCTCGGAAGTCCGGTTCAAGTCCGGCGCGGCCCCGCCACTGTAAGAGACACGGAATCCCATTCTGAAAGGCCCGCTTCAAAGGCCACTGGGCGATGCGACGCCCGGGAAGGCAAGCGGTCCCGTCTCGAGCCAGGAGACCTCTCTTCCGTCCCGATCACCACCCTCGAGGGAGGGGACGGGGTCCATCGCCAGCCAGCTTCCTGGGCGCATACCCGTTCTTCTCCTCGTCAGAAAGACGGGGACGCCGTGGGCATTCGGGAGCGACATAGCTGGCGTCAATTTCTGGCAGCGACCCCTTCGCGCCAGGCCCCTGGCTTCTTTCGCTGCCCTTCCCTTCTCACGGGCGCGTTCACGCTGGCGGCCCTTCTCGGCCTCCCCAACACCGTTCCTGTTTCGGCCCAGGTCGTGTCCGTTGTGGAAATCCGAGTGAAGGGGGAAGCCACCGGTGAACCCATCCCGTCGGCCATCGTCACCATCGCAGAGGTCGGGGTTTCCTCCGTCACGGATGAGAGTGGTCGAACCGTGGTTCGGGGTCTCCCGCCAGGACTCCATAGGTTCCGGATATCGGCCCTTGGGTATGGGTCTGTGGGAGTGGACGTAGCCGCAGTCAATGGCCGCACGGTGAGAATCACGGTCCTCCTCCCCCCGGCACCGATCACATTGCCCGGACTCCGAATAGCGGTTGAAGCCAGCGAGGTGCCCAGGGGCGGAGTCGAGGTGACAACAGCGGGTTTGGGCCCCACCGCACCGGACCTCCCGGCGGCCCTGGAGAGGGTTCCTGGCGTAACGATCGTCCAACAAGGCGGCCCCGGGGCGCCCTCGAGCATCCAACTCCGGGGGTCGGGCTCCGACCAGGTCCTGATCCTCCTCGATGGGGTTCCACTGAATTCCCCCCTCACCGGGGAGGTCGATCTCAACTCCATCGACCTGGCCTCACTCGAGCGCATCGTGGTAATCCCTGGAGCCCAATCCGCCCGGTACGGGCCCCGAGCCCTGGGCGGGGTTGTAATCCTTGAAAGCAAGACGAACGACAGAACCACGTCGAACCTTTCCCTGAGCGCTGGGTCCTGGGAATCCCGATCCGCCTCCGGGAACGCAACGTGGGTCCCTGACCCGACCTGGGTCATCTCTGCGGGAGGGCATTGGAGCGATGCCAAAGGGGACTTCCTCTACGAGGTTCCAGATTTCCGGGGGGGCGGTGAAGCGAGGCGTGGAAACGCGGGTTTCCGTCGAGCGGGCGGGCACATCCGGGTGGCGGGGGCATCGGAACGCATAACGACCTCCCTACGCATCCACCTCAACGATATCGACCGGGGCAGCCCAGGGACCATCGCCCAACCATCGCTCAGCGGCACCCAGGGTCATCGCCGTCACGGCATGAGCCTTAGCACGGAGGCCAGGGGCGACCGCTCCGGGGCATCTCTCCTCCTGGGGCTCCAGTGGCAGCAGGCAGAATACAGAGATTCCCTGCCCCCCTTCGGACAGGCCTACGACCAAGAAGCCCGGGTGGCCCAACAGGAACTCGGCATAGACGGTTGGCGAAACTTCGGACCCCTGATGCTACGTGTCGGCGGAGACCTCCGCAGAGTCCGGGTTCGATCTGACGCTTTGACGGTCCGTTCCACCAGCATTGGGGAGGCAGGGGTCTGGTCTCGTGCCGAGGTCACGCGCCCTCTTGGAACCGGGGCCCGCGGCAGCCTTCAGTTTGGTCTCCGCCTGGACCACCACGACCTGGTGGAAGGCACCTCTGTTTCGCCCAGCCTGATGGCAACCTTGAACCGATCGGGCACCCAAGTCGAAATCGCCTATCGCAACGCCTTCTCACCTCCGGGGCTGGCCGATCTGTTCTTTCAGGAGGGCGTCCTGGTCAGGGCAAATCCAGAGCTCAGGCCTGAACGGGTCAAGGGTGAAGTCTCCGCCACCCTCGGACATCAGAGGCGCCTGTCCGGATCCCTCATCGAGGTTAGGGCATCGGCTTACCAGGCGGACATCGACGGCATGATCCTCTGGTCCCCGGATTTCCAGTTCGTCTGGAGCCCGGGCAACTTCGATGTGTCGCGGAGGGGGGTGGAGATCGGATCCTCTCTGGAATTCCCCGTTCTCGGTCGGACCCACTCCGTTTCAGGCCATTTGGCTTGGTCCAGGGTCGAATACCGGGGTGGCGTTCTCACGGGGCAGGTGGCATACCGGCCCGTATTCTCCGCCGATCTCGAGGCCCGATGGGATTTGTTCATCGGAGAGGCCACTCTTCGGACCGGACATCTCGGATCCCGGAGGTCTGTGGCAGGATCGGGCCTCAACGCCCTTCCCCCGTATACCCTCCTTGACCTTGGTTTCAGCCTCCCGATTAGCCTCGACAAGCTCGAAGGCCGAGTCGATGTCCTCCTCTCCAACGTCCTCGACGAGCGAGCTGCACTGCTCGTGGATTATCCCGTCCCCGGAAGGGGTTGGTCGACTCGGATTCAGATTTCACCGCCGGGCCTCTCATGATCTTCAAGTCACTATCCACCCGGGAAGTTTTTGTCATGTCTCCTAAGTGGTTCACCTTCTCCTGCTATTCACTGGCAATGGTTGCTTTCGCGTTCAGCCTGGGCTCGTGTTCCGACGGAAATCCCACCGGACCGGCGTCACCCTCCGTGAGCATTACATCCCCAGCCCAGGGCCTGAGCCTCCTCGAAGGCTCGAACCTCCACCTGGCTGGGTCCGCCACAGATCCCCAGGATGGCCCCCTTCCGGGAGAGGCCCTGGCCTGGACAAGCTCCATCGATGGGGCCCTGGGGACGGGAGGATCCATTGAGGTGGCCTCACCTTCCGTGGGGGTCCACACCATCTCCCTGGTGGCAATGGACTCCGACGGCAATCGGGGAACAGCTTCAGTTTCGGTGGCCGTTGAGGCGCTCGAGTTCCTGGATGGGACGATCTCCGACCCGGAGATCGGTGTTGTCGTCAGCTCTCTCGAAAACGCCGTCCGACTCTTTCAACTCGGGAATCCGGACGAGAGTAGAGACATAGCCCTGGGAGCCAGCAGCGCCGTGACTGCGACAGGTGTGTCCGTTTGGGGAGAGCGTGCCGCCGTTCCCCTGGGAAACGCGGCCTCTGTGGCTTTGATCGACCTCCGATCCCAAACCATCGAGGGGTTCTACCTTTTCCCCTCCGGCAACGCTACCGGGTCTGCGTTTGCCGACGCCGAGACGGTCATCGTGGCAAACCAGGAGACCGATGAGGTCGGAAAGTTCACAGTCGGCCAGGCCAGCTCGAGCATCACGGAGAGGGTTGCTGTCGCTCCCAACCCCACGGAAGTCATCACGGTTTCCGACTCCCTCGTCCTGGTGATCTCCTCGAACCTCGACGAGTTCTGGGCCCCCAGGGGGGAGGGAATCGTCTCAGCCATCGATCCCAGAACCCTGACCCTTACTGGAACGGTCCTGACAGGGGGAACGAATCCTCAGTTCGGGGGCCTCGGCCCCGACGGGCTCCTCTATGTCGCGAATACAGGGAACTACATCGAGCCCAGCTCGGTTGCCGTCATCAATCCTCGGACCATGGCCCGAGTCGATCTCATCGAAGGGTTCACTGCCGGATCCGGGGACGTGCACGTCGATCGATCGGGCCTGGTCTACGTGTCCGGTTTCTTTTTCGGGACGTTGGTCTGGAATCCCGCAACTGAGTCCTTCATCAGGGGACCCGACGACCCGGTATGTGCTCCCTTGGCAGGAGGAGGTTGCCGAGGTGCAACAAGTGCTTTCGCAGCCACAGACGGCACCCTGTACCAGACCTTCTTCGGGAGTGCGGCGCAGAACCTTGCCCCCTGGGTTTTTCAATTCCACGCCGGCACCTTCCAGCTGGCGGACAGCATCGCCTCGGGTTTGGGTCCCATGGGAGTGGAAATCCACACGTTCCGGCAGAACTGAGGTGGTGTTATCGGCCGTGGCAGCCACAAGGGCTGCCTCTGAGAAACTCCCGGTTGGGGCCCTCAATCCGGCCGACTGAGGGGCAGGACCTGCGGGGCTCCGGCGTCGGAGCCGGGCCCGGGGTGGGGCGTGACGACGACGGGCCACCTGTAAACCCGCTCCAACGTCTCGTGAGTAAGGACCGAGGCGGGGTCACCGGTTGCTTGGATCCGACCCTCGGACAAGAGCAGGAGATTCGAGGCGTAGCGGGCTGCCAGATTGAGATTGTGTGTGGCGAGCACAACCGTGAATCCCGATTCCGTCGCCAACTCCCGCATCAGCTCGAAGGTCTCCATCTCGTAGTGCAGATCCAGAGCGGCTGTGGGCTCGTCCAGGACGAGGGTGGACGGTTCCTGCGCCAGCGCCCGGGCGATGCGAGCCCGCTGTCTTTCCCCCCCGGAAAGAGTGTTGATGGAGCGATCCGCCAGCTTCTGGACGCCGGCTCGTTCCATCGCCCGTAACACCGCTGCCTCGTCGGCCGGGCCTGAGCGCCCGAGAACCCCCACATGGGGAAACCGCCCCATCTCCACCAACTGCCGAACGGTGAGGGGGAAGGCCAGAGGTTCGCCCTGGGGGACAAAGGCCACCTGCCTCGCAATGGCCCGGCGGGACCACTGGCGAATCGGACGGCCCCCGAACTCGATGCTGCCGGTAGGCGCCGCCAACTCCCCCAGCATGACCTGAAGGAGGGTGGACTTTCCAGAACCGTTTGGGCCGAGGATGGAAAAGAGGGCGCCTGGAGCGACCTCCAGGGCGATGTCCTCCAGAACCTCTCTCCGGCCAGAGGGATACCGGAAGGAAACCCCTTTGAGGTCAAACACGGCCGTCATCGGAACTCCTCGTTTCTCACCAGGAGCCAGAGGAAGACGGGAACGCCGATGAGAGCCGTGACCACGCCCACCGGAAGCTCGGCAGGAGCCACGACGGTTCGAGCCACGGTGTCGGCGGCCACCATGAACATCGCGCCTGATATGGCACAGGCCGGGAGGAGCCATCGGTGGTCACTCCCTCCGATGAGCCTCAAACCATGGGGCACCACCAGACCAACGAAGCCGATGGCTCCGGCCCCTGCCACACAGACTCCCACCACCAGGGACGTTGCCACGTAGAGAACGAGTTTGAACCGCCTGACATCCACGCCCAGATGGAAGGCGCTCTGCTCCCCTACCGAGAGGAGGTTCAAGGGTCGGGCCAAGAGGGTGAGGCCCAAAACAGCCGGAACGAGGTAGATCGAGAGGGTCAGGGCTGCCTCAGGAGAAGCGCCAGAGAACGAGCCCATGATCCATAGGAAAGCGGCCCGAAAGGTCTCGACGTCTGCGAAGTTGATGATCAGTAGAATGATGGCGTTGAAGAAGGCTCCGATCACGACACCCGACAGCAGCAGGACCCGGGTATCCAGCCCACGCCCCCGCCCCCCGGCCATGGCGAGGACGAGAAAGACGGCCAGGACAGCGCCACCAAATGCTGAAAACGGGAGGGCCACCACAGAGCCGATGGTCATCCCAAAAACGATGGCAGTTACAGCGCCGAGAGCCGCACCGCTGGAGACGCCCAACACGTATGGCTCCGCTAATGGGTTCCGGAGCAGGGCCTGGAATACGGCGCCGCTGAGAGCCAGGCCGGCCCCGACGAGAGCGGCAAGGATCACACGGGGCAGACGGAGGCCCATGACGATGGTCTGGGCTGTTGGGTCGGCCTTCCCCTGAATGGCGTTCAACACTTCCCGGAGGGGAACTTCAACAGGCCCAACCATCAACGCCCCTGCCGCAACGGCCAGGCATGCGAGAAGCAAAAGGAACAGGCGGCCGATCATGACCGAGGCCTGCCCGGGGGTGGGAAGGCTTCGGGGTGCAGAGCGGCAGCCAGGAGGCGGGCCGCTTCGGGGAATCCTGGACCCGGCCGATTGAAGAGATTCCCGTCCACGAACACGACTCGCCCGGCGTCCACAGCCGGCACGTCCTGCCATCCCGGCGCGGACCTCAGAACGTCCAGGTTTTCCACCGTAAACTCTCCCTGGGGCCAGATCACCACCTCCGGGTCCCGATCCACGATGGCTTCGAATCCCACGGTGGGCCACTGGAGTGGGGAATCCCCGAAAACATTCCTTCCTCCGGCAATCTGGATCATGTGGTCGATGAAAGTTCCGCCTCCGGTGGTCATGGGGGGATTCGGCCCCACTACGTACATGACAGGTACAGGGCGACGGTCACGGACCCGTGCCTGGATCTCAGCGACATCCTCTCGAATGGCATTGTTCAGGGAGTCCGCGACCAAAGGCCTCTGGAAGAGCCCTCCCAGCCGGCCGATGGCCTCATAGAGGTCGGAGATCGTGTTCGTCGGGACGGTATGGACCGTCATTCCGAGCTCTCGAAGACGTCCTCCCAGGGCAGGAGCGTCCCGACCGGCGGGCATCAATACCACGTCGATTCCCAGTTCAACCATCCGTTCCAGGCTCGGATCCAAGCCTCCGCCGATGGTCGGCAGATCGAGGACTCCGGGATGGGTGTCGAAGTCGGTCCTGGCAACCAGGTGTTGGCCAGCTCCGAGGGCGTTGATCAACTCGGTCAGGGATGGAACCAAGCTTACGACACGAGGGCCCTCGACATCAGTCTGCTGTCTTTCGGCGTCGGGATTGCAGGCGAGGAGGAGGAAGAGGATGGGGAAGAGGCTCCAGGCCCACCTGGATCCCGAGCCGGTCGCTGCACTCTGGGAATCCCTTTCCATGTAAGCCACCTCTCGACCGGAGGATCTACGCTCGCTCCCCAAGGGCACAGGTCTCCTGGCTCAGGGCCGATCCACTCACCTTCCCGGGCTCGAAGCCCAGTGGCATCTGGAGTGATCGTTTCGGTCGAACCGAACCCAATACAGTGGCGGGACCGCGCCGGGCTCTCACCGGCTTCCGAGATGTGCCGTATCAGAGGTTAGAGAGATAGCCTTTTTGAGACAAGGCGGGAGACGCCAGCGGGAGACGCCAGCGTGGATTGGCTCCCAAAGCCCCTGGAGGTATTCTTTCTCGGAGACACTGCAATCGAACCTGGGACAACGGACATCGGAATGGATCTCTCAAAGCTGAGGTTTTTCGGGCTGACCATCATGGGGCTAGGCGCACTCTGGATCTCCACCGGCCTCCCCGGCAGCCGAGCCATCACCCAGGAAAGAGCCAAGTTCCAGCAAGGCGTCGACTATCGCATCGAGGCGATTCTGAACGAAGACACGGAGACGTTGGTAGCCCGGGCGAGGTTCCACTACACCCATAGGGGTCACGGGACCATCGACACCCTCTTCTTCCACCAGCACTTGAATGCTTTCCGCCCCAACAGTGACTGGGCCAGGCGGGATTTGGAGTTCGACAACCGCCGGTTCACGGACCTGGGGCCCAACGAACACGCTTTCGAGAGATTCCTCTCCGTAACGGTGGACGGGGCTCCGGCCACATACTTCTACCCCGGGGCGCCCGACTCCACGGTGGCTGCGGTACCCCTGGGCAAGCCTCTGGAAAATGGGGAATCGGTCACGGTTCTTCTGGACTGGGAAGCCCGACCATCAACTCTGCCAAGGCGCCAGGGTCGGCGCGGGCGCCACTACGATTTCGCTCAGTGGTACCCCAGAATCGCCGTCTACGACGAAGAGGGTTGGCAGGTTCAACCCCTTTTGCCTCAGGGAGAGTTCTACGGGGAGTTCGCCACGTTCGATGTGACTCTGGACGTGGCGTCGGACCAGGTAATCGGTGCCACTGGAGTCCCGGTGGAGGGCGATCCGGGGTGGGTGCGGGCAGCCGCATCGGGAACCTCGGTGGCCCCGTCCCGGGAGAGCTTCTATGGAATAGAGAATGGGGAACTCCTTGGTCTCCTGCAGGAGGCCGCAGACCCCGGAAGAAAAAGGGTACGTTGGCACGCAGAGAAGGTCCACCACTTCGCCTGGAGCGCCAACCCCGACTACATCTACGAGGGAGGACAGCACGGGGACGTCTCGATCCATGTCCTCTACCAGCCGGGTGACGAATCCTCCTGGGGAACCGGAATCGCGGTGGAGAGAACAATCCAGGCGGTGTCATGGCTCGAGACCGTCTTCGGCACCTACCCCTATCCTCAGGTCACCAACCTGCATCGGATCGAGGGGGGTGGGACGGAGTTCCCCATGATGGTCATGGACGGATCTGCCTCGCAGGGCCTGATCACCCATGAGGTCGGCCACATTTTTGCCCATGGCATCCTCGCCAACAATGAGTGGCGGGACGCCTGGTTGGACGAGGGATTGGTGTCATTCACCACCAACTGGTTCGCAGAGGAAGTGGAGGATGCCGCCGGGGTTTGGGAGCGAACCCTCAGGATGGTCGCTGGATTCGAGGATGGAGGTTCCGGCCAACCCGTTGCTACCCCCTCTGCCGACTTCGTCGATCCTCGGAGTTACAGTACCTATTCCTACACAAAGGGCTCGGTGTTCTTCTACATGCTCCGGGAACTCATGGGGTGGGACGACTTCCGGCGGGCCATGCAGCTCTACTTCCAGGATAACGCCTTCGAGCACGTCACCGAGTACGACTTCAAGCTGGCAGCGGAAACCGTCTACGGAGATGACCTCTCATGGTTCTTCCAACAATGGCTCCATACAACCGGACGGTTGGACTACGATCTTAGCTCCGCTGTGGCTCGAGAGCGGGAAGACGGGCGCTGGGTAACTGAAATCACCGTAACCCGATCGGGAGAGGCATGGATGCCCGTTGTGGTCCAGGTGGGAACCGTCCGGGTGACGCTTTCCTCGAGGGGCGCTTCGCAGACGACCGAACTGGTAACCGAGGAAAAGCCGGACGAGGCCATCTTGGACCCGGATTTCGCCCTCCTCGAATCCAACCGGGACAACAACCAGAGACGCGTGGAGAGAGGATAAAGACACGACGCCGGGAAAACGCCCTCCTCCAATCGCGGTGGGAGGCGCCGGTGGGAGGCGCCGGTGGGAGGCGCCGGTGGGGGGGGCCGGGCAGAGGCGGCGATGGGTCAAGGAGAGAGCTCTCCGCCCCGAAGAGCCAGGAGCTTGATCTCCAAGAATTCCAGTTGGGTTTCCAGTCGCATGAGATGCAGCCTGGCCTGCCCAAGCTCGGAGTCGGAAATCACGCCAAGGGCGGCCCTGTCTGACGCCTCCTGGTAACGGACACCCGCGTCCTGGACCGCCATCTGCAGCAGCTCGACTTCGGCCTCGGTATCGGTAACTTCCAGCTCCCTCTCTGCCTCTTCTCCCGACACCCCACCTTCGAGGAACCTCTGGCGAAGGCCCAGGCGTTGGTGAATCCTGGACAGACGGCTTTCAGCTTCCTGCAGCGCCAAAACTCCCTGGGTGACCTCTGCGATGGGAACTGCCCCGACCCGCTCGAGATCTTGGACCCTCCCAAGCCTGAGTTGTGCAAGACGGACGCGTTCCAGGGCGGCATACTCCTCCAGAGCGAGCCGTTCGGACACGAAATCCCTGCCGTTTATCTGGGGGGCCGACACCTGATCTTCGGGCCCCTTCCCAGTGAGTTGGATCTCTTCGAGGTCCAGTTGGAGACGGGATACCCGTCCTTCTGCCTGGTATACCTCTGCCCGCGCCGAGAGGAGGGGGTCTTCACCCACCAACCCCGCTCGAAATTGGCGTTCCATCTCTTGAAGCTGTCGGGCCAAAAAGTCCAACTCGAGGGAAGCCAGCCTCAGCTCGGCATCCACCCTGGCCATGAGAACCTGTTGAGCCCGGGACTCCTGGACTTCGTCTTTCACGACCACGCCCCCCGCACCCATGAGGGCCGACACCAAAACCAAAACGACCAGGTTCATCTTTCCTCCTGGCTTGGATCTCACCGGCTCTGAGAACCGGTTCCCCCTTTTTATGGTAGTCCGAAGCTGCCATTCCAGGTTGGAGATAAACTCCCTCGTCGGTTCATGGTGTTCGTTCATGACAATTCTCCTCCAGATCCAACGACGGGCTCCAGCTTCTTCTTGAGTTTGAGGCGGGCCCGCCGCAGCCGGCCCTCCACAGCCCGTTCCGTAATCCCCAGGTCCGCCGCAAGCTCAGCCGTCTTTCTTCCCTCGATGTGGAAGGCTTCGATGAGACGAGCCTGCGAGGGCCTCAAGTGCGACAGGCCCCAAATCAGGGCAGCAGTGTGGTCGGTTGGTTCCCTGTTGGCACCATTACCGAGGAACCTCCGTTCCCAATCGTGGGGGAGTTTTTCGAGAGAGATGGGGGGAGCCCGCCTCAGGTAGTTCAGAAGAAGGTTCCTGGCCACGGTCTTGAGCCAGGCGAGAGGGTTTTCGGGAAGGCCCTTCTTTTTCCAGCTCTCAACGGCTCGAAGCCAGGCCTCTTGCGTTACATCCTCCGCCAGGCCCCTGTCCGCTCCGCAACGCCGGGATATATAAGAATACAGGGGAGTCACACACTCCCTGTACGTGCTGATGAGTTGCGATTCCTCCATCGGTCCTCCCACGGGGGACTCGGTCTCGGGCTGCTATTCATTTAGACACCTGAGGAGGAAAAAACCCACGGTTTCTGTTTGCAGAAGAAAAGATCGGCGCCGCCCCGGCATGGGCCCGGGCGTCTGAGACCCTGGGAAGGTGGTTCCTTCACGGGCGGCCCTAATCCCCCTCGAATCGCATCACCAGATTCTCGGCAAGCGACTCCAGCTCCCTCTTCGTCTTCCCCTCGAATACGCCCCTACAGACCACACCATAGTCCCGGCAGAGCTGGTCGCACGCCCCGCCGGTAACCAGCTGGTCGGCAAAGTTGAAAAGCACGTTGTCCTCTTTATGGATGTGGGCCCGAATCAACTCGATGTACCCCCGGCCTGAGTTCACCAGAATCTTCCGTGCGTCCGAATCTCCCTCCCTGGCCTCCGGGAGCGCCTTCCTCATGTGCCCGACGAAGCCCCGGCCCATCTCGTGTTCTGCGAGCATGACGGCAACCGGGCCTGCGTCTCTAGGCATGCCCCTGGCTTCCAGCTCCGGGAACAGGAGGTCTTCCTCCTGGCCGTGATGACACGCATCCGCAAAGAGCCTTATGAAGCTGACGCAGTCCTCGATGGCATCGAAGTCCAGTCCGTGGTCGGGTTCTCGGTCGAGGATCTCTTCCAGGACTCCGGAGACTTTGAGAATCCACTCGTGTTCCTCTCGGAGCCCTTTGGTGGCCGTTTTTTTCTCGTGCATAGGAGACCTGAAAGTCCTTTCTTGAATAGACACGGAAGCCTAGAGGAGTGGGGGAGACGGCTCTCCCTGGGCGATATCGACCAAATGAACCAGAGAAAGGATCGTCACTCGACGACCCTCGGTAGCTATGACCTTCTTCCGCCGCAGGTCACCCAACGCACGGGCAACGCTTTCACGGCTCGTAGCCAACTGGTGGGCCAGATCGGACTGGGTCCCTGGAAGGACAAAGCTGCCTCCTTCCTTCGCGACGCCATTTCGTTGAGCCTGCTCGAGGATGGTTTTTGCCACTCGTCCTGGCACGCTTCGCAGGGAAACCTTCTCCACCACATTGACCAGGGCCCGAAGACGCTTTCCGAGGTTCCGGATAATGGCATCCGCAATCTCGGGATGCCCCCGATAGAGGCGCTGGAAATCATCCAACGAAAGGAAATAGAGGTCGGAGTCTTCAGCGGTTCGGGCCGAAGCAGGGTAGGGCCCTCCGTCAAATACCGGGAGTTCGGCGATACTCTGGATCGGCGTATCCGTGTGAAGAACCTGCTCCCGGCCATCTGGCGTGGACCGGTATATTTCCACCCGCCCCCTCACCAGTACGTATAACCCCCGGGCCTGCTCCCCTTTCCGAAAGAGGATGGTCCCGGCTTTTACCGTACGGCGAACCGTTCGCTCACACGCCAGCTCCAGGGCGTCGGGAGACAGGTCCCGGAAGAAGGAGATCTCCTTGAGTTGGTCTTTGGGATTCCGGGTCAACGATCAAAACCTTTGGAGAGTGGTGGCGGATCGTGACATTCGTCACAGAAAAATGGATCCTGCTTCCCCAATTTGGAAGACGTGCAGGAGTCCTTCTCTGGAGGTGGATCGTGTCGCGCTTTTCTTGGACCTGGCTCAGGAGGGACGCATCTCAGCCCCTCGCCACTAGCTCATTCCTTCTCATGTTTCTTACCCTCCTGGCTCCGGTTTCAGCAGCGGGCCAGGATTGCATCGAATGTCATGAGACCGAAACACCTGGCATGGTGGCCGATTGGAGACTCAGCCGACACGCTGAGGTGGGGGTGGGGTGCACCACGTGTCACGGTGAAGGGGATCACGACGCCAACGATATGGGTAGGGTGGACCAGATCCCCACCGCAGAGACGTGCCGAACCTGCCACCCGACGCAGGTGGACCAGTTTTCGGCCGGGAAGCACGCTCTGGCCTGGGCCGCCATGAAAGCGATGCCCACCGCCCACGCCCAGCCGACAGCCCTCATGGAGGGCATGAAGGGCTGTGGAGGCTGCCACAAGCTGGGTTTGAAATCGGAGGAGGATGTACAGGCGCTGAAAGATGAGGGCGCGGGGTACGGCCTGGCATCCTGCGACGCTTGTCACACGCGACACCTTTTTTCGGTCGAAGAAGCTCGTCAACCGCAAGCTTGCCAGACCTGTCACATGGGCATGGACCATCCCCAATGGGAGATGTATTCCACCTCCAAGCATGGTGTCCGGTTCCTCCTTAAACAAAACGGGGTCCTTCCGGAAAACACGGCAGCCCCCACTTGTCAGACCTGCCACATGGCAGAGGGGAACCATGAGGTCAGGACAGCCTGGGGGTTCCTGGCCCTTAGAACCAACGGCCTTGCCCCATATCCCGGGGAGAGTGAAGAATGGTGGGCCGACAGGGTGACCATCCTCCAAGCTCTCGGAGTCCTGGATCCAGAGGGCAACCCCACGGAACGTCTCGATGTGGTGGCGGGAGCTCAGGTAGCTCGCCTCAACGCAGAGGAGTTCGATGCTGAGCGAGCCAAGATGGTGGATATCTGTTCCGGATGTCACTCCGAGGCCTTCGCCCTCGCCGAACTGGAAAAGGGGGACGATCTGATTCGCGAGGGAGACCGGCTGCTAGCCGAGGCGATCAGGATCGTGGCCGCGCTCTACCAGGACGGACTCCTCGAAAAACCCGAGGGTTACGCCTACGCGTTCCCAGACCTCCTCACTTTTCATGACGCACCCTCGGCCATCGAACAGAAGCTCTTCAAAATGCATATGGAGTACCGACAGCGGTTGTTCCAGGGTGCGTTCCACAACAACCCGGACTACTCTCTTTGGTACGGGTGGAGTGAGTTGCAGTCGGCCCTTTCGGAGGTAAAATCCATGGCCGGGGAGCTGAGAGGGCACTAAGAAGGGACCCCCCGATCGGTTTCGCTGAACCCCCGGGGGGGGAGGAATCTCCCCGGGGGTTTTTCTTTTGGGCTCCGACGAAGGGTCCAGTGTGGAGGATCGATCCTCCCAAGGCCCTGTGACGGGCATCACATCCCTGGAAACTGGACCCGGGTATCCTAAGGCGGGACACGGAAAACGATCTCCTGAAGAGGTGGGCCATGCCTGAGATATCGCCGGACACGTCGATCCACGCTTTGCTGGAGGAATACCCCTTCCTCGTGGACTTTCTCGTCCGATTCAACCCCAAGTTCGCCCCTTTGAAGAACTCAATGATGCGGGCGACCGCGGGCCGGGTGGCCACCATAAAAAAGGCGTCCGAGATGGG
>JBDHGR010000766.1:0-2978 GCA_039589815.1 Gemmatimonadota bacterium
AAAAAAGTCCCAGTCCTCTTCACGGAACGAAGAGAAGTAGATCTCGGTGCCGTCGGGGCTCCAACTCGGAGCGGAGTGGTTCCAGTCGCCGTCTGTGAGCTGACGGGGGGTGCCGCCCTCGCTGGGTACCATGAAGATGTGGGTCCACCCGGTGTCCACGTAGCCGGCCCGGTCCCGCTTGTAGGCCGCTCTTTCCACGATCTTGGGCTCGGCCACCCATTGGGCCCCATCCGGGCGTGGAGGTAACTGGACGCCTGCGAAATCAGCACGGTCTTCCACCCGGCTGGTGAATGCGATCCACTCACCGTCGGGAGACCACCGGGGGTTCGAGGGCCCGTTCTGGATGCGGGTGATCTGGGTGGTGGCCCCCTCGGCGTCCATCCAGCGGACAAAGACCTGGGAGCCGGTGGGATCTCCCTCCTTGATGAAAAGGATCCTCGTGCCGTCGGGAGACCACCGGGCTCCGCTCCCGTCCGCCAGGTGCCGGTTCCGGGACCCTTCGGCGTCCATGATCCAGAGGGATGATTGCCGTCGATCGTTGATGACGTCCGCCCACCCTCGGGTGTAGACGATCTGCGAGCCGTCAGGCGAGATCTGGGGGTCCGAGACCTGCTCCCAGTCCAGGAATTGATCCAGGCGGAGCTTCTGGATTCCGGAGTCCTGGGCGAAGAGCATCGGAGGAAGGGCGCATAGGGTCAGGGCCGAAGCGACGACAAGCCCACGACCCAGAAGCAGCAGCGTTTTCGTGGGTTCCATTGTTTTGCCTCCTTTTCTCAGGTGCCTCATTCGATCTCGACGGGCAGGAGCGTTGGGTATCTTCGGCTTTCGTCCCATTCGCCGGCCAAGCCGAAAGGCCGTTCCATTGTCCGGGTCATCCAGCGGTCAGGCTGGCCGCGTCCCTCCCGGCGTTGGGGGCGCCAACCGTCACCGTGAAAACCACCGCACCCTCCCCGCGAATACGAACCAACCACTCGGCCTCCCGGGCCTCATGAGGGGCCCCGGGTAGATGGCCGACCTCAGCTTCGGCTTCGCCGTGCAGGAACTCGAGCTCTCGATTCGCAGTGAGAGTGGCGTTCACCGGAATGGCCCGCTCCACGAGCTTCTGCATCTCGGTGGCGGTGGGGATGAGTCCCGTATTCCGGACCTTCGCCTTCACCCGGTAGACCCTTCCACCCAGGTCCTCGACCTCGACGCCGGCGATCTTCAGCAACGGCAGGGCCTCCGCCATCACGACGTTGAAGGCGTGCTGCCGCTCGGACTCGTCCCGGAGATACTTTCCCGGGGGCGGGTTCCCGTGCTTTCGCCAACCGCCGATCTCAACTCGCCCAAGCTGGGGATGATCGAAGGGAGTCCACTCCTCGAAACGCTCACCGCCGAATTCCTGGTCGTTCCAGGCCATCCGCTCGGTATCAGAGATCTCCCCGTTACCGTCCAGGTCGTAGTCCCAGGCCGCACGCCACTGCTCGGTGGCGAAGGAGGTGAGCCCCAGGGTCTCGTAGGTGAACTCGATGGATCCGCCGTAGGCCGGGTAGCCTCCCCCGCCTCGGGGATCGTTTACCAGCTCGCCGTCGGTGTTTCGCCACGTCTGACCGGGTTTGGTGTCCTTCGAGCCCCGTGGCCAGCGCCAGTCGTAGACCGAGGTGGCCAGCCAATAACCAGTGGCTTCCAGCCCTTTCGCCCCAAGGAGCCGGAGGAGTTCCACGTCCTCATTCGGCAGGCTCGCGTCTCCGTGGGTGGTAGAGGGTCGAAGGATGACCCCGCCGCAGCAGTGGTGGTTGACATAAGCCGCTATGTGCCGGTTCGCCTCTAGGTACTCGACCAGAGCCCTGATCTCCTGTACCCACATGGGGTAAGGACCGGCTCCGCTCTGGATGTGAACCGGCTCCCAGTTGCCCGGGAAATTGCGGTTCTGGTCCACCCCGCCATGGCGGTCCTCGTTGTACTCCCCGTCACCGTCGTCGTCCATGCCTTCGAGAAAGACCCGATAGAAGGTGCCCTCCAGCTCGTCGGAGGCCCGCTCGACCATCAGCCTCAGGTCTTCTTCCGAAACCTTGAGGCGGCCTGCCGGGTCCTCCACACGCATCTGAAGAACTTGCCCGTCCCCGTCGAGGTCATCGCCCGCATCCTCGTCCTCCAACCCGTCTCCGTCCTCGTCCCACGGGGCGGCGCTCCGGCTCCGGGCCTGGTGGGGCGTAGTGTGATAGAGCTCGGTCTGGTCCGGCATGATCCGGGGAGCGATGTAGACCGTCCGGGTATCCAGGATCCGCGTGATCCGTTCGTCTGCGCCGTAGGCCAGAAGAAACTGTTGGATCGAGTATAGGGTGCCCTCGCAGGTCACCGCTTCCGAGGAATCCAAACACCCGTCGATAAAGACTGCGGGTTTGGTTTCGGGTGCCCCGGCATCACGGTTGGTGAGGGCGACCACCCATAGATCACGGCCCTCATAACTCTTCCCGATGGATTCCACCGAAGCCAGCCGAGGATAGGTGGCCACCGCATCACGGAGGAACGCCTCCATCTCGGCGTGGTTGTGGTAACGCTCGGCGTCGAGAGTGAGTTGTGCCCGGGCGGACGTCGGTGGCAGGCTTACCGCAAGGGAGAGGCCCGCCAGGAGGGTGGGCGCGGCCGGCAGTCTAGCCACACGCAGGATCATGGAGAGGCGGGATACGGACATAGAAACCTCCCGGGTGGAATGGCATTGGATGCCACGAGCGCGTTTTGGACGACGAAGCAAAATAGGGTGGTGGTTCCGAGGAGACTAGTCGAGTCTCCGGGCATGCGTCAGCGGGGCTCCGGCGTTCCCTGACCCACCCCCTTCCCCTTTCTCTCGGTGGTTCTTTCTTCTTCAGGGATGAGGAGTGGGACTGATCTGACCCCCTGAGACGAGGCCGGGTCCAGTGTTAGACTTTGGGCCGGTCCAAACCAGGCGAGGGAGGTCAGAATGGCAGCACCGAAGAGGGCAACTCCGGCCCAGATCA
>JBDHGR010000767.1:0-4410 GCA_039589815.1 Gemmatimonadota bacterium
CGACATCTCCGGCGTCCGGTCCATCATCACGCAGGTGTACAGCCAGATCCAGGGCTCCAGCCACCACGGCATGGAGTATGTGTTGCTCGGAGACCTGATGGCCGACAACGCGCGGCCGTCGGAACCGCCGGTGCGGCTTACCGGATCATACAGCGATCCCAGCTCCGGTGACATGGGAAGCTGGGGCGGATTCTACGACGCCATCAACGAGGCGAACTTCGCCATCTCGTCTGCCCGGAACCTGCTGGAAACGGAACCCGCCGACGCCAGCCGCTACCTGGGCGAGGCCCTTTTCTTGCGGGCTATGATCTATTTCGACCTATCGCGGGTCTTCGGTTACGAGCCGGGCCACTACGTGGACGGCTGGGACAAGGGGGTCGTCCTCCGCCTCGAACCCACCCGATCGGCCGAACAGGCAGACTTCCGAGCGCGGTCCACGGTGGAGGAGGTCTACGCCCAGATTGAGACGGACCTGCTGGAGGCCGTCGGCCTGCTGTCCCAGCACGGCGAGGACAACGTGTTCAGGGCGACCGAGGCCGGAGCTGAGGCGCTGCTGGCAAAAGTCTACCTGTACTGGTCGAAGTGGAGCGACGCAGTCACGTACGCCACCGCCGCCCTCTCCCACACCTCAGCCCGGCTCGCCCAGCCGTCGGAAGTCGCCGGCATGTTCTCCACCGCGCCCAACGTCGAGTCGGTGCTCGAGGTGAACTACAACGCCGCCACGGAGACGCTGTGGGTGAACGACTGCAAGGCCTGCCAGACCTGGCCACCCGGCACCTGGTTCGCCGTGTGGCCCAGTGATGAGCTCCTGGCCCTCTTTGAACCGGAGGATGCGCGGCAAGCGCTCTACCCCACATGCCCGGAGGGCTGTCCAACCACCGCCCCCGACGGCGTCCGCTATCTGAACAAGTACACGGAAGCCCGGGGCCAATGGACCGACAACACGCCGGTGATCCGGTACTCGGACCTGCTCCTGATGCGTGCTGAAGCGTATGCCGAGACCGGTCAGGACGCCCTGGCCCAGGCGGATCTGAACACGCTGCGGGCCGCCCGCAACGTGGGACCCATCACCACGGTGGGAAGCGCTCTCATCGACGACATTCTGACGGAGAGGCGGCGGGAGCTGGCGTTCGAGGGCAGCAGCCGTTGGTTCGACCTGAAGCGGAGGGGCATGGATATCACAAGGCCTGCCTACCAGGGCAACCCGCCTCTGGCGTACACTGATTTCCGGATGTTGGCGGGGATTCCGGACAGTCAGGTGGAGAACAACCCGGAACTTGAACAGAACCCCGGCTACTGAGGCCTAGGAAGGAGAGTCCCATGAAACGTTGGGCGATGGCACCGGTTCTCGGGCTGCTTCTGCTCCTGACGACCGCGTGCGAAGATCTTTTGTTCGATGACCCCTCGCGTGTTTACGACGGGCCCCCGGTGGTCGAGTTCGCGGCGGTCGTGCCGGCGGGTAACTACTCTAGAACCGTCAGCTTCTCGGCGACCGAAACCACGAATCAGACCGTCAACGTGCGCGTAAACTACATTGCCAATCCAGCCTCCGAAGACCTGACCGGGGAAATCACGCAGGAAGCCTCGAGCACAGCCGTGGGGGGCACACACTACCGGTTCACGAGCGGGAGCGGGAGTTATACGATCGCGGCCGGCGCGAGCTTCGCGGATGTGCCCATCGAGTTCCTCGGCGCCGGGCTGGACCCCGGTGAGAGCGTCACCCTCGTGCTCGAGCTGGTTCCCAACGAGGATTTTGGAGTGAGCGAGAACTACAAACAGTTCACCTTTACCGTGGAGAAATCCAGCTAGGATTTCGGCATGAACCTCCGTCGCGGCTGTCTCGTGAGTGACGCCGGCGGCGGACAGTGAGAAAAGGCCCGCAGGTCCGGCGACAGAGTAGTCGTTCCGGGCCTGCGGGTTCGTTCGTCGCGGCCGATGTGCCCTTGGCCGGCTCTTCCTAGGCCGATCAGCCCTCCAGCGCCCTTCGTGTTTGATGGATCAGCCCCGCCGCGTCCAGATGGCGACCTCTCCTCACTTTCCGATCACCGAAGCCGAACCTCTCGGGGCTCCTTTATGTCACCCGTGGCGGGTCCAGATCGCCACCACTCCGCAGTTGGCCCGGCTCAGAAACTCCGCCGGCACCTCGGAGGCACGACGGTAGACCTCGATGGCCTCCACCCAATCGAGGGGGACGAGCAGGTCGATGGAGGTCGACTCGTTGAACTCCATCTGCACCCCGTCGACGTACACGTTGGCACGGCAGACCCACGTCGGGTTACAGGGGTCGGACGCGTACGATGGCCGTAGGAGCGAGTCATACTCCACGTCGTTGAACCGGCTGAAGTTGTTGCCAGCCATGGAGATGAGGGGAGACGAGCAGTTCGGGACCTGGAAGATCCGGACACCGGGAATGGTGGCCAGGATATCGGTGAGTCTGCCACCACTGCGCAACTCGATCGCGCCGCGATCGAAGAACCGGCCCAGACCGAGGCGTCGGCCGGAGTCCCGGCGGCCGTAATAGCCCGAGAGCGCAAGCTCAGCGAGGGGTACCCGAGCCCGAGCCACGACGACAATGGGCTCCAGCGGGATGGCATCCGGGTGGAGACGGACAGTCAGCTGGAGGACATCCCTGGTGCCCAACTCCATTGGCTCCGACAGGATGCCCTTATAACCGAGTGCCGATGCCCTCAGGGTATACTTGCCGGGAACCCAGCTCCGTAGCTGGAACGCGCCGAGGGAGTCGGCACTCACACCGGAGTGTACCTGCGAGCGGTCGTCGATGAGCTCCAACGTCACGTATGGGATAGGGCGTCCACCGTCGGCCTCGACGACGTGCCCTTTGAGGATCTGAGCGGAGGCAGGGGCCATGCCCACCGCCAGCATGGCCGACGCCAGCGCCCATCCCACCACGGAACGGGGCCGACAGAACCTCATCGGGGAACGATCGGAACCGCTAGGAGAAAGACGAGTCAACGTACTGGAAAGCCCTCGAATGCGTGAAAAAGAACCCGGGGCGGGGGCGGCGGGATCAGTCTCGTCGCCCCCTCGCCGCCTTCACCTACGTCACCCCTTTCCGATCCATTACACCCGGGCCGGGAATCAGGTCCGGGCCCTCGCCTCCGGCCTACTGCATCGGCCTTTCTGAACCCTCGTCATCATGGGTACCCCATTTCTCGAACCACTTCCGCAAGTAGAGCTGACTCCGCATGAAGTTGGACGGACGCGAACTGGTCCCATGCCACTCGTCCGGGAAGCGGACCATGACCGTGGGCACGCCCAGGTACTGAAGGGCCTGGTAGAATTCCTCGGTCTGGCCCATGGGACACCGGAGGTCGCGCTCCCCCGTCAGGAACATGGTAGGAGTGGTGACGTTCTCCACGTAGAAGATGGACGAGCGATCGATCCACTCCGTCGGGTCCTCCCAAAAGGGCACTCGGAAGGTACGAGCATAGGTGATGGCGTCCGAGGTGCCCATGGCCGACATCCAGTTGACGATCCCGTAGTTGGCCGACGCAGCCCGGAAACGGTCGGTATTACCCACGATGTAGGACGTCAGGATCCCGCCGCCGGAGCCGCCGTACACGAACAGGTTCCCTTCGTCCACATACCCGCGGGAAAGGACTTCGTCCACGCCATTCATCAGGTCGGGAAAGTCGGCTCCGGGGTAGTCGTGATTGATGCCGTTGCCGAACTCCGTGCCGTAACCCGTGCTTCCCCGGGGGTTGGTGTACAACACTACGTAGCCGTTGGCAGCTTGCTCCTGGAAAGCGAAGTTGAACCCCCCATTGTACATGGCGTGGGGCCCCCCGTGGATGGCCAGAATCATGGGATACCTTCGCGACGGATCGAAGTCCGGCGGCTTGATGATCCATCCCTGGATGCGGAATCCGCCGTCGGAGTCGTACCAGATCTCCTCCACCTCCCCCAGAGTCACCCCGTGAAGGACGTCGGCGTTTACGTCGGTGAGGCGGGTCAGATCGTCGGGCCGCTCCAGCGGAAACCGATACAGGTCCCCGGGTTCATGAGCGCTGGCCAGGGTCCCCACAGCCAAGCCGTCGTCGGTAAACGATGAAAGGCTCAAAAGCTGCTTGCCGGTGGTGAGTTGGGTGACGCCCCCTTCCAGGGAGGCGAAGTGTAGGCTCCGATACCCGTCACGGGAGACACTGAAGTAGAACCCGCCCCCGTCGGGCGCCCATTGGAATCCTCCCGACTGTCTGTCGTAGTCCCCCGAGATAACCCGGGATCCGGAGCCGTCCCGATTCATGACGTAGATCTTCTGGTTCCGGTACGTGTCCCGGTGAGCGTCGATTCCGGTGTAGACGATATGCCGCCCGTCGGGCGAGGGGGTGGGATCGGCGTCGGGCCCGGCCCGGCGGGTCAGCCGACGGATTTGCCCGGTCGCCACTGTGA